>SKHA01000132.1 GCA_007117185.1 Spirochaeta sp.
AGCACCAGGGCGATGTTGGCCGCTTCTTCAGCGCTGAAGCCGGTTATCCGCACTTGCCCGGTGGGAATCTCTTCCTGAATCCGGGCGTACGCTCGAACCTTTTCATCCATGACGATCGCCATGGAGTTGCCCACGTTATCCCGGGTCAGCGCCGCGAACTCATCGGCTCCGCGGGCGGTAAGGACAAAATTGACAGTGGGACGATTGGTCAGTGGATCCCGGGCAACCTGTGCGTCGGTGATATACGAACCGTCCAGCCCGAACTCGTTGATATCGTCATAGATCACGATCCAGCGCACCCGCTCGTCGATTCCGTAGACGTCACGGGTCACGTATTCTCTAACCACCGATCCGGCAGGGACGAACTCGGGAACGCCGTCCAGGTCGGGAGACCACCCGGGCTGGCGGTTCTGCAGGTCGATCAGGCGGCTGGTGGCGTCATCGTTGACGATGTGAAAGTTGAGGCTGCCCCGGCCCAGGAGAAACGCGTTGACCCGCTCGCGATCGTCGTCACCGGGAATTTCGATGACGATGCGCCCGTTGTCTGCCTGGCGAATCTGTGGCTCGGTGACTCCGAAGCGGTCAATCCGGTTACGGATGATCTCCATTGCCAGCATGATCGCGTCATCCATCTGCGCGGCGGTGGGCTCCTGCCCGAGCCGTTCCCGCAGGTTTTCCCGGTCCGCTTCCAGGGTGACGCTGATACCACCGGAGAGGTCCAGCCCCAGCTGGACGATGCGATCCTTCATCCCTTTCAGAGCCAGGACTTCCTCACGAAAGTGCTCTTCCAGGACCTGAAACGCCTCCGCCTCATCGCGGTAACTTCGCAGCACATCCGTGGCGCTCCATTCCTGCGGTGCAGCCTCACCAAGAGCGGTAAGGTTGCGTCGGGCGGAATCAGTGAGAAACTGATACTCCGCCGGCAGGGGTTCTCCAGCGGCAGCGGCGGACCGAAGCTCCGTCAGGGCGCGGCGGGCCTGCCCCTGCGCCCAGTCACGGATTTCTACACGGGAACTCTGAGCCAGTAACTGCTGATCCTGGGGTACAAAAAAGTACCACTGGATCGTCGGGTAGAAGGCATACGCCCCGAACGCAATTAGGCCCAGAATGATCAACAGACGTAGTCGTTTACTCATTCTCTTTCTTACTTCTCTTCAGCTGTTTCTTTTTCATCCGCGGCGCTCTCGGTTGCGGCCTTGCGGTCGAGCACCTGGGCTATGGCACTGCGGGAAAACTGGATCTTCGTGTTGTCGTCAACTTTGAGGACAACGGTGTCGTCTTTCATCGAGAAGATCGTTCCACGGATACCGCCGATTGTTACCACCCGGTCGCCCTTTTTGAGCGCCTTGAGCATCGACTGGGTTTCCTTCTGCTTCTTGTTCTGCGGTCTGATGATGAGAAAGTAGAAGATGGCAAAAACGAGACCAAAGGTGACCAGCGTAGGGGCGATGGATGTAGCTCCACCACCTGAAGCCATCTCAGGTGATCCTACCAGCAGAGGCAGGTAATGTAACGTATTCATGTGTTCACGTCCTTCGAGATAGAGGAATTTGGGCTACGGTATCATGACCGCACCGGTGGGTCAAGGTTCGCATCGGAACGGTCAGCCGATGACGGTGCAACGCTGAACCGTATCCGGGGTGGAGAAGACACCGTACAGGCGCTTGAGCACCTGGACGGACTCGACGGTGATCCCCGTGGCTGCCTGAAACTCCGGCAGGAACTGCTCTGCTTCCTGGTCATAGAGGGCGGCACAGAACGCCGCGCGATAGAGCCCCAGCTCCAGGAGTTCCCGCGCCTTCAGTTTCCCGTAGCTCCGTCGGGAGGGACCATCCACAATAGCAGTCTCATCCTGGTATCCGATTGTCCAGATAAAATCTTCCCGCTTCATTGCCATTATTCCTGTGTACCATAAAAAAAGGGGCGGGATATAGACCCGCCCCCTCGTATCATCACGATTGTGTGCGTGACGGCGGCTGTTACATCATGCCGCCCATGCCACCCATACCGCCCATGCCGCCCATGCCGTCCATGCCGCCACCGGCGCCACCCTTGTCTTCCTTCTCGGGAAGATCGGTGATGGCACACTCTGTGGTCAGCAGCAGGGCAGCGATGGATGCTGCATTCTGCAGTGCCGAGCGGGTCACCTTGGCGGGATCGATGATACCGGCCTGCATCATATTGACCCATTCGCCGGTTGCCGCGTCGTAGCCGATCCCCTTCTTTTCCTTCTTGGCCCGATCCACGATGATCGACCCGTCCACGCCGGCGTTGACGGCGATCTGCCGCATCGGCTCCTCAAGAGCGCGCTTGACGATCTTGTACCCGACCTTGGCATCTTCGTCCTCGTGAGAGAGGTCAGCCTTCTCCAGAACGTCGATGATCTGTACCAGTGCGGTACCACCACCGGGGACGATACCCTCTTCAACCGCTGCGCGGGTAGCACTGAGGGCGTCCTCGACGCGGTGCTTCTTTTCTTTCAGCTCAACTTCCGTCGCCGCGCCAACGTTGATGACGGCAACGCCACCGGCCAGCTTGGCCAGCCGCTCCTGGAGCTTCTCACGGTCGTAATCGCTGGTGGTGTCCTCGATCTGGGCCTTGATCTGGGCGGTGCGATCCTTGATATCAGATGCTTTGCCCGCACCGTTGATGATGGTGGTGTTTTCCTTGTCCACCTTCACCGACTGTGCTGTTCCCAGCTGGGCCATGTCCACCGTCTCCAGTTTGAGGCCAAGCTCCTCGCTGATCACCTGACCACCGGTGAGAATCGCGATGTCCTCAAGCATTGCCTTGCGGCGGTCACCGAAGCCCGGGGCTTTGACAGCGCAGGCGTTGAGGGTTCCCCGAAGGTTGTTCACAACCAGGGTAGCCAGTGCTTCGCCCTCCACGTCCTCGGCGATGATCAGGATCGGCTTGCCCGCCTGAGCCACCTTCTCCAGGATGGGGAGCATGTCCTTCATGTTGGAGATCTTCTTGTCGTGGATCAGGATGTAGGGGTTCTCAAGCTCCGCTACCATGTGCTCCCGGTTGGTTGCAAAGTAGGGAGAAAGATATCCGCGATCGAACTGCATACCTTCCACGTAGTCCGTGGTGGTTTCCATCGTCTTGGACTCTTCAACGGTGATGACACCGTCCTTACCGACCCGCTCCATCGCCTCGGCGATCTCGTTACCGATCTCCTTGTCGTTGTTGGCGGAGATGGATGCGACCTGGGCGATCTCGTTGCGATCCTTGATCGTCTTGGCCATCTTCAGGATCTCGTCCGATGCGATCTTCACCGCGTGGTCGATACCGCGCTTCAGACCCATCGGGCTGATGCCGGCGGCGACGGACTTGAGTCCCTCGCGAATGATGGAGTACGCCAGAACCGTTGCCGTGGTGGTACCGTCTCCGGCAACATCGTTGGTCTTGGTGGCCACTTCCTTGAGCAGCTGGGCACCCATGTTTTCAAAGGGGTCATCCAGCTCGATCTCTTTGGCAACGGACACACCGTCTTTGGTGACCGTAGGGGCACCAAACTTCTTGTCCAGAAGGACGTTTCGTCCCTTGGGTCCCAGGGTCACTTTGACTGCCCGGGAAAGCTTCTCCACGCCGCGCAACAGTGCCCGTCGTGCTTCTTCGTCAAACTTCAGTTGTTTCGCCATACCACTCCCTCTTGGATACGTGTAATTGTGTAGTATAATAAAGGTGTTGCGCGTCTCTGCGCGCGATGAAAGATACAAACGTTTTGTCGAAGCATCAACTGAATTCAGCAGCAAATTCCACGGATTCCACGGATTTCTCCGCCTCGGAGCGAGAAATACCCCTTCTGGTCTCGTTGTGGACCCGCGACGCAGCCCCGATCGCCGGGCTGCTCCCGTTTTTACAGGCCTATCCCGGCTCGGTCATTCTTCACCTCCCCGCTCCAAGGTACGAGTCGGTAACCCTCTCAATCCAGGAAGCGGCGCGTAACATCGGCAGGATCGCTGCCTCAGGGAGGCTGACCCTCTGGTCCGGCGGCTGGTGCGGTGCAGCTCTGAGCCTCCTTACCGCAGCGGAAGGTGAGTGGGAGTTCCGCTGGTCCCTCACAAATGAGACAGACTCGGGGCTGGAACAGCTCTTCGGCACCACCGTTCACGGGTTTTTCCCCGCCGCAGCCACCGCGGCTCAAGCGGAGCACCTTGCCCGCAGCCGGGACATGGACGTGATCGGGGGCTACCGGAGCAGAAGGCCTGCCACAGAAGCGATCAGGGAGTTACTGATCTTCACCTGCGGCGAGTGGCGCCAGCGCCGGGTCCTGCAGGTCACCTGTCAGCAGGTGGGCAACACCCGCCTCGGGCAGACCGGCAAGGATGGCAATCAGGCTGAACTGGTCCACGTGGTGGTTGGTCAGCAGGAAATTGCTGCAGGCTGTCCGCTCCTGACAAACCCCGGGGAATCCGCCCGGTGGCTGGACCAGAAAGTCCGGATCGTTGCCCTGCCCGGGGTTTCTTCCAACGGGGAAGCGGTGACCCCGCCTCCAGGCGTGTTCCACGGCGTTGGAATGGAAGACCTGGCGGCAACGCTCTTTCTCAAAGCTCCCGGGGGGATCCGTAGACGAAGCGATACCCTGCACCTGTCCAGCGGCGTTGCCCCGATTCTCACCGCCCTCTCTCTTCTGGAGGCGGAATCAACCCGGTCTCACCCTCGGGATCTGCGTATTCCCGACTTTCAGGGGACCACCGACGGGTATTTCTCCATCGAGGCTCCATTGGGGCTCTCTGCGGTTACTATCGCCGGGCGCCCCCTGCAGATACGTACCGGCAGCGGAACGGGGGCACTGCAGCGTCGTGCCGGGGGGTACCTGCACCGCGCTGCGTCGGTACCGGATATCACCTATCTCACCACCCGAGGAGCGACATGGTACGCCGGGCCGCACCACCGGGGCGTTGTGGAGTACGCGGACCTTGGCAACGCGGCGGCGCTGCAGTTGGGAACGCTCACCATTGACCACAAGAGAGCGCTGTACTTTCCATGGGTGTTGACCCTGTCACCAGACAACGAATCCTCCCGGGTCGGCACAGCGGCGATGCGGGTTCTCTCATTCACTCTTGACGGGGTCGCGGCGGAGGAGCCGCTGGAGCTGCAGACCTACACCTTTGAAGGGGTCGGCACGACGGTGGTTGTTCCCCCGGGGTCCGGAGGGACGATCGTCACCGCAGCGGTGCTGCGGGTTCCTGTCGGGGGTGGAGAGACTCTTCTGGTGGGTGGAGCGGATTCAGGAAATCGGGTGATTCTGCCGTGGCTGTTTGAACGCGTTCCCGGAGAAACGGAGTTCTCACTGACAGTGATATACGCCGCTGACGACCACCAGGGCGACGCGGCAGGGTGCTCCCTCAGCGGCACTTTCGCGATCTGCGCCGGTGACACCCCCCTGGAGGAGCTTCACCTGGACTACGTCGCCGCGGAGCTACTGGCTCCATTCAACCGTACCGTCCCGGAAAAGACCGGCGGAAGCAGCACACCCGTCTGAGGGTCCTTCAGGAGAAGTCCACCCTGTGGATCGATCCCGGAGATTGTCCCCAGCAGCACAGAATCGGCAGTGCGCACCTCTACCTGAGCCTCCCGCCACGCCAGGGCAGCCTGAACGGTCTTCCTCCAGCGATCACCAGAGAGGTGGCACCCCAACTCCCGGGATACCCGGTGATACCACAGTCGGGCGCAATCCGGTGGAAGAACCCCGTAGAGCCCGGTCGGCGCCAGATCATCGACGGTGCAGGGGACGCTGGTGGGAACCCGCAGGTTCAAGCCGATGCCTGCATAGAACCACCCCGGGGTCGCTTCCAGCAGGATTCCGCAGAGCTTGTGCCCCCCGAGCAGGATGTCGTTGGGCCACTTGATTCGCAGAGGGTGCGAAACCGGGTGGCCCTGCAGCGCCGTATACACCGCCGCGGCGGTGCGAAGTGCCATCGTTGAGGGCAGCGGGTCCTGTGGGTCCCACCGGCCGCCCCGTCGGATCGCCAGGGTCATCAGGAGAGCACTGCCCGGTTCCTGGTACCACCGATTTCCCCGGCGCCCGCGCCCGTGGAACTGATGACCCGTCCGGACGGCAAACGCCGCCGTCTGGGCGGGAACCTGCGGCGCCAGTTCCCGGGCACGGTCCATGGTAGAGTCAACCCGGGGATAGAAGAACTCGCACCACCGGTGGGACATTACTCCTCTTCCCGGAGGTCCCTGGCCACCACCCGGCCTGTCTGCTTGTCCAGAACAAAGCGGACCCTGGCCATCTTCTGCTCCACGTTCAGCGTGGCCCGGCAGATCTGCACCTGCACCCCCGGAAACACCTCGCCGTCCACCACGATCTGGGCGTTCTCGTCGCTGTCCAGGTCACCGGTAAGGTCCCCCATTTGAATGGAAAGCTGCGAGCGCATCCACTCCAGGCGGTGAACGATGTCAACCTGGTCGTCCGAGGGATTCTCCGGTAGAGCCCGGGCCAGGCCGTTGAGGCGGATCGAAACGGACTCCAGTTTCTGGCGGCACAGGTCCAGTTTTCGCTCCACAATGAAGTTGATTCCCGCTCTGACAAGCGTCGCGACGCCGGCCTTGTTTCCCAGGTTGTAGCAGTGCACCCCGCCGGAAGCGGTGATGCACCCCGCTACCACCCGTCCGCGGTTTCCCATGGCGATCCGGTCCAGCGAGTTCAACCGCGCTTGATAGCAGTATTGCTTGATGTAGATGGAGGTTTTACTCTCGACCTGACAGTTCTCGACAAACTTTGCCTGCACTCGACCGCCGCACCGCAGCAGCGCGACCCCACGCCCCACCAGCCCGCCGTTCGCGGAGAAGTCCTTGCGACAGTAGATCTGGGAGACATCGACCGTATTCGCCGCAGTGATGGAGCCCCCCGCCCAGATGTGGAAGCCGTCCTGTACTTCTCCCTTCAGAACCACGTCACCGGGAAACTCGATGCTACCGGTACTGAACCCGACATCACCGGTGATCTCCAATCGGTCTTCCACGAAGAACTGGTTATCTTTCTTTTGCAGCTGCCCACCTCGGGAGGCGAAGACCGCCTCCCCCTCAATGAGGGTATTCTTGCCGGGGGTAAGGGTTTCAACAGGGATGGCACCCGGAGGGATCTCCTCACCGCGAACGGTGGTGCCGGGGATGCCCGGTCGCTCCGGGACTCTGCGAGCGATAACCTGCCCCTTGCGGACAACGGGAAGGCGACTGATACTCTTGAAGTCCACCCGATCGCTGTCGCTCCCGGCGGCGGGGGCGGACTCCCTGGCGGTCTGCTCGATGACCCGATAAAACGCCGGGCGCGCCGCAACCGGAGGCGTTCCCTGGGCCACCACAACCCCTTCGCGCAGGCGGTGGCTGGTGTTCACCTCGAAGATCACCTCGGAGACTTCCTCCATACGCACCCCGTGAACGATGTCATAGGTATCCAGCATGGAATCGAAGTAATCCATCGACAGAGGTCGCGCGTTTCCGGAATGGGGTAGAAAGGAGCCTGTCACCGTCATCGCGTCTGCGGAGACGGTCAACTCAATAAGGGCGTCGCGTTCCATGAATGTCAGTGCTTCCCCGGTAATACTAACCTGCCGGAAGTGCAACTGCAACACTCATGCTGACTTTCACACGCTCATGAGCAAAAAATGGGCCCGCCCTCGCTGAAGGACCGCGGGGGCGGTGCGATCCAGCAACTCGGACGGACCCAACACAAGAGGAGGATCCAGGCTTATCTGACCAAACCTATGATCAGATTCGCATCATTCCGTCGGATCCGGAAGACAACGTCTCCGGAGCCGCCGTTATTCAGTTCACGATAGAAGTCCCTCAAATTCTGGACTTCGCTGTTGTTGGCCCGCAGGATGATATCTCCGCTGCGCAGCCCCGCTACCGCCGCCGGAGAATCCTGGACCACCTGCCCGACGATCAGGTTGCCTGCCCGCCCGGTGAGATCCAGGTTACTGCGCACTTCGTCGGTCATCTCCACCACGGACATTCCCGGCCAGAGGTCCCCGGCGGTCACCTCGTCACCGCTGGCGGGGCGGACACCAGTGCGCACGTACACGCTGCGCTGCATTCCACCCCGGCGAATCTCAAAGCGGGTGCGGTCGCCGGGCTGCAGATTGGTAACTGCCTGCAGCAGTTCATTTCCGTTTCGGACCTGTCGGGGTCCCACCCCGGTGATGATATCTCCGGGTTGAATACCCGCTTCGTCAGCGGGAGAACCGCGATACACGCTGTACACAAAGGCGCCACCGGAAGACTCGCGAAGGGAGTTTGACGGGCTTGTCGGGGGGTCCGCCATGTTCACACCCAACCAGCCGTATTGAACGGAGCCGGTCTCAATGAACTGATCGATGGTACGCCGGGCACTGTTCACCGGGATGGCAAAGCCCAGGCCGATGCTGCCACCGGTCTGCGAAGCGATCCAGGTGTTGATACCGATCACCTCACCCCGCAGGTTGACCAGAGCACCACCTGAGTTGCCGCGGTTGATCGCCGCGTCGGTCTGGATGAAGTCTGTCAGCAGGGGCATTCCCTGCCGGGACGGTCCCTGCCGTCCGATAGCGCTGATGATCCCGCTGGTGACTGTTGACTCGAAGCCCAGAGGGTTTCCCACAGCCATCACGAAGTCACCCACCTCGATGGTGGATGAGTCTCCCAGGCGCGCCAGGGGAATCTCTTCGCCCGTCTCGAACTTGAGCAGGGCAAGGTCCGTGTTGGGGTCTGATCCCACGCGGCTCGCCTGAAATTTCCGGCCATCGGTGAGGGTTACGTTGATCTGATCTGCATTACCCACCACGTGATCGTTGGTCAGGACATACACCGTCTCTTCATCCCGCCGGACAAGGATCCCCGATCCCAGGCCGCGCTGCTCAAACTCCCGCTGCTGCGGTTCGCTCTCCCGGTTCTGGTCGGGACGTCCAAAGAAAAACTCCAGGGGGGAGGGCATGGACCGGGTGCTGCGGGTGACCCGTTGAACCACTTCAATCTCTACCACCACCGGCAGCACGTCCCGGGCAACCGAGCGCAGGGTCTGCTGGTACGCTTCCATCACCGCCAGCGAATCCGGTGGTGCTGTGCTTTGTGCCGTCAACGTTGTCGGAGCAGTCAGAAAAACGAGTATCAATGCCAGAGCTGAAACGAAACCTCGATAACGCATCTTCCTTCCTCCATGCTTTTCTTTTGCTCTTTTCACGGTGACAATGTGACCCGGGGACCTTTCATCTCTGTGTCACCGGCATTACAGTTTTGTCATGTTCAAGGTTGTCTTTTTTGTTCCTCATACTCATGTGGACGAGGTGAAGGTGGCTGTATTCGACGCCGGCGCCGGCCGCCTCGGTGCATACGACTTCGCTTCGTGGCAAACACGGGGTATCGGTCAGTTTCGTCCCCTCCCGGAGAGCGATCCCTTCCTGGGAGACCACGGACGGGTGGAGCACGTTGATGAGTGGCGGGTGGAGGTGATCTGCCCTGAGGCGGCCCTGCCGGATGTGCTCCGAAGCCTGATCGATGCACAACCCTACGAGGAGCCGGCGTACGAAG
>SKHA01000005.1 GCA_007117185.1 Spirochaeta sp.
GGCGCGGGATGGCGCGGGGTAATCAGTCCACCGCGACCCGTGCCCACCCGCCGTGGCGCAGCCCCCCAAAGAGAATCGCCGCGTGTCCGACCTGGTAGAGAGCGAACCCGGCCCACGCCCAGGGCAGATCAACCTGCAGCACCAGGACCAGCAGCATGGTCACACCAAGAATTCCCGCCACGTTGGTAACCACCTCACTCATCAGAACGTATCGACCCCATCCGTTGTGGCTGAAGATGATCTCCAGGGAGTAGCCGGTAATCTCCAGGAAGTAGAACGGCGCCAGGACTCTGAACCCGAGCGCTGCCAGTCGGCGCGCCTCCTCTTCCAGCGCAAAAAGAGACGCGATCGCCGGTGCGGCGGCAACAACCACAACGAGCAGTACTCCCCCGACTACAGCCCCCAGAACCAGCTGCGTCCGAATCACTGCCCTGGCTGAGGGCGGGTCATCCGCCCCCAGAGCGTTACCCACCAGGATGGACGCACCGTTGGCGAAGCCGCCCACCAGGGCCTTGTTGATCCGGAACGTGCTGAACAGCACGTGTGTCACCGCCACCTGGATAGTACCGAGGGTGCCCATCATTCCCTGAAAGAGCAGGATGATCACCATCGCCGTGGCGTTCTGTATCGCCGAGGGCAGGCCGATGCGCAGGATCGTCGTGACCAGTTTGCGGTCAGGCCGTCCCGGGACAGCCCGACGATATTCGCCCCGGGGGGCGACGACCAGGCGGTGATAGCCGACATACAGCAGCAGCGCGGTGAGGTGGGACAGGACGGTCCCCACGGCGGCCCCCCGCACCCCCAGCGCCGGAGCTCCCAGGTTGCCGAATATGAAGATCCAGTTGAGAGCGACGTTGACCAGATTCGAGACGACAACAGCGACCATCACCGCACGGGTGTGGCCGTTTCCGGCGACGTAACCCCGCAACCCCGAGGCCAGCCCCATCACCGGGAGCCCCCACATGGATATGGCGACGTAGTCGATCGCCTCGGGCGCGGCGGCGGCGGTGGTGATCAGCGGGACCAGAACTGGAGCCAGCGCGGCGATAACGCAGGCGATCGTTCCAGCCAGCAGTCCAGCCCATAATCCCTGAGGGAGAACCTCGGCGATCGCATCGGTGGCGGCGGCCGGGGGTATCGCCGGGGTGGGCGCCTCAGCCTGTTGTTCTTCCGTCAAGCGCGCCTGGCGCCGCCCCACCCGGCGTGACACCACCGCCTGAACACCCAGGGCAACCGGCCAGATCAGCATCTCGTGGGCGGTGGCGTAGGCCACTCCGATGGCGATGCCCGCCAGCGCTTCGATCCCCAGCTGGGCCACCATGAGGCTGTCGGCAACGCGATAAAGATACATGGAGAGGTTGCCCGCCAGCAGGGGCAACCCCAGGTGAATGATAACCTTCTGTCTGTTCAGAGCAGGTTCCGGATCTCGTCCAGCGCGTTTCTGGCAGCCTTCTCTCCCGCTTCCAGGAGCTCCTCCCGCTTATCCAGTTCGTGATAGGCGATGTGCCCGATATCCGGTTGAATGACACAATCCGCCGCGCTGCGTCCTTCCTGGCTGGTGTTCCACATGAGGACCATAAACGCCCGAAAGGTGATGCCAACCAGGTTCTGCGGGGTGGATTCGCTCTCGCTCCAGGGGTTCAGATCCACCGCCACCGTGGGCATTGCGGCGTCTTCTGTGAGCACCCGTACCGGAAGGTTGTCCGACACCCCGCCGTCCACGAGCATGCGGGTCTCTTCCAGGATTGGTTCAAATACCCCCGGGATGGACGCGCTGGCCCGGACTGCCCGCGCCACCGAGCCGGTGTTCAGGATGTGTTGTCGTGCCCGGACGATATCGAAAGCGACCACCTGCAGCGGGATGGTCAGTTCCTGGAAGGTAACCTCCTGGAGAAGCTTCTCGATATACCGCTCCAGCTTGTCCGTCTTCACCAGCCCCATCCCGGAGATGGTTGGCTGTACCAGCTCACCCCAGGTGATCTCGCTGGCCACCTCCCACATCTGTTCCCACCCCATGCCGGAGCAGTAGAGGGCACCCATGATACTGCCGATGGAGGTGCCCGCCACCGCGCGGACGGGGATCTGTTCCTCCTGGAGGACTTTGATAACGCCGATGTGGGCGATGCCCCGGGCCGCGCCGCCGCCGAGGGCCAGGCCGATTCCGGTGTTGCTGGTTTTTCCCATGGACTATTGGTATCGTAATCCAGGGTGTTACTCAAGCGGTGCAAGGGGGGGCAAATGACCAGGGAGAGCGAGTCGACAGGCAGCGCGGAGGAGGCGAGACGCTGGCGTTCAGCGCTGGAGAAAGCCACAGCGGTGGTGGCGTTCACCGGAGCGGGGATTTCCACCGACTCGGGCATACCGGACTATCGCGGAACCGGAGGCGTGTACGAGCGCTACCAGCCGGTCTATTTTCAGGACTTTCTAGCCTCGGCGGAGAAGCGCCGGGAGTACTGGATGCACAAGGCGTCGGTGTGGCCGGCGATGCGCGACGCCCGCCCCGGTCCGGGACACCGCTTTGTGAAGGATCTGGACGACCGGGGAATACTTGCCGGGGTGGTGACGCAGAACATCGACGGGCTTCACGAGAAGAGCGGCGTTCCCGGGGATAAGATCGTCAACCTTCACGGAACGAACCTCCAGGTGGAGTGCCTGGGGTGCGGCCAGCGGCGGCCCGCGGCGGTGGTGCTGGACTCTCTGGCGGCGGAGGTTGCCCGGGGGATGGAGGTCTCTGACGCGCAGGTGCCGGTGTGCGGTAGCTGCGGCGAGCTGGTCAAACCGGCCACGGTGATGTTTGGACAGAATCTGCGATCCGAGGATCTGAAATGCGCTGAAGAGTTGATGGGGCAGTGCGACCTGGTCCTGGCGATGGGGTCAACCCTGGAGGTTCAACCGGCGGCGACGTTCCCCGTCCTTGCCCACCGCGCCGGCGCTGCCCTGGGAATCATCACCAGGGGGCCGACGCCGCTGGATGGCATCGCCACGCTTCGCTGGGACGGATCGATCACTGCGTTTCTGCAGCTGCTGGGCGATTTCGGGTCCACAGGAGGCCGCACGCCGCGTTGATGTCCTGTCCCCGGGTCCGACGGATGAAGGTACGAATGCCTTTGACTCGCAGGCTGTCCCGGAAGCGCTCCATTTCTTCCGGCGGCGTTGGTTTGAGGTCAACCCCGGGAATCTGGTGAAACGAGATCAGGTTCACCCGGACGCTCAGGCCGTTCAGGATCTTCGCTATTCCGTCAACGTGACGCTGGGTGTCGTTGAACCCCGCAAAGAGGGTGTACTCGAAGGAGACCCGGCGGGTGAGGTCTTCCCGGCGATCCCGGATCAGGCGCAGCGTCTCTGAGATGGGGTTGGCGTTCTCTACCGGCATCAGCCGGCGGCGCTCCTCCGGGAAGGGGTTGTGGAGGCTGATCGCCAGCGAGGGCGGCCGCGGCGCCGGGTCCGCCTCCAGGAAGTGCTCCAGGCCGGGGTGGATCCCCACGGTAGAGACGGTGATGCGCCGCGCCGGCAGGTTGTAGCCCTCAGGTTCGGTGAACACGGCGATACTCTTCAGCGTCGCCTCAAGGTTGTCCATCGGCTCGCCCATTCCCATGTAGACGATATTGGTGATTTCGCTGCGCTCGGGGATGCTGTGATACTGATTGACGATCTCGTCCGGTTCGAGGTTGCCCTGAAACCCCTGCCGGGCGGTCTGGCAGAAGGTGCAGCTCCGGCGGCACCCCACCTGGGTGGAGAGGCACAGGGTGACTCGCCGTCCCTCCGGGATGAGGGCGGCTTCCACCAGGCCGCCGTTGCGGGTTGGAAAGAGGTACTTCTTTGTACCGTCTGCGGACTCTTCAACAGAGCGTGGTGGAAGCGCTCCGATGGCGGTTTCGTCCGCCAGGGTCTGTCGCAGCGCTGCGGGGAGGTTGGTCATCTGCAGCAACTCGCAGGCGCCCTGTTTACGCAGCCAGCGGTGGATCTGTGAACCTCTAAAGGGGGGGTATCCCAGGTCAGCGACCAGTGTCCGCAGTTCCGGTACGGTGAGGCCCAGAAGCGGGTCGGCGGTTTTGAGTGTGTCCGCTGCGGGGGAATCTGTGGGGGGAGCGGGATCGCGCATAGCCGCTATCCTACCATGGGGGCCGGGGGGTGGAGTAGTTCCCCCGTCGGGGTGGTCGAGTCATGTCAGCGTGGGGACGATTGATAGAGCCAGCCACACCAGGAGTACCACCGTCAGCACCGTTATGGTCAGAGGGACCCGCTTCACCGTCATGACAAACGCGAGGACCAGCGCCGCCGTCACTATCGGCAGCGGGGCGGCGCTGAAACTGTCCGGAATAACCAGAGCCCCCAGTGCCGCCGCAGGTACCACCGAGAGGAACCGTTGCGCCCGCGGCGGGAGGCGGTCCAGGGCGCTGGTGAAGAATGGAAGAGCGCGCAGGATCCATGTTCCGGCCATGAGCCCCAGCGAGAGCAGCAGCCACTGCGGTGTGATCGTCATCGTTGGCGCTCCGGAACGGACATTCCCGCAACCCCGCCGGCAACCATGGCGATAGGGAAGGCGATGCCAGGCCCTGCGGCCAGCCCGTATCGCAACACGATATTCACTGCTGCGGCGGTTGCGGCGGCAACAACCACCTGACGTACCGGCCCGCGCTTGATCTGTCCGGCAAGGAGCGCGGTAAAGAGCACGTACAGCGCAAGACCCATGGCGGTCTTCAGTCCTGGCGGGATCACCTCTCCCGCCAGGGCCCCGATGACAGTGCCTCCCACCCACGCGCTGTAGGCCCCCAGCTCGAGACCCGCCAGCCGGGCCAGGGAAATTGGCGTACTGACGGAGATCTCAGTTCCCGCTACCCCGAAGACCTCATCAGTGACCCCAAACGCCATCAGCCCCTTCACATGGACCGGAGCTGGAGGAATATTGCGAGCGATGACAGAACTCATCAGAAGGTGTCGAACATTCAGCATCCAACCGGCGAACAGAATCTGTGGGATCGCCACCCCGACGCCGTACAGCCCCACCGCCAGAAATTGCGCCGCCCCCGCAAAGACCAGCGCCGAAGACAGCGCCGCGTCCAGCGGCGAGAGTCCGGCGGTGCGGACAATGAGACCGTAGGTTATCGCCACCGGGATATATCCCGTTGCAATGGGCAACGCGGCGACAAGACCACCGACGAAATCTCGAACTGGCATGCGTCTTAAAAGGTGGGTCGATCTGCTGCCGGGGAAACGTCCGGGCTGTCAAGGTCCGAAAGGAACGCATCCAGTATTGCCTGGGAGTCATGGTGAACGGTGGTAAAGGCGAATCCGGCGGTGTAACCGGACCCTTCATCGTCGTCGGGTGCGGTGTGGATCAAAACGGCGTCTGCAGTTATCTCGCGGTCTCCCCCAAGGGAGAGGAGCAGAAAGATTGACGTCCCGGGGTCGAGTGGCTCCATTGTCCGACAGCGGAAGCCGGTGGCGCTGATGTCCAGGCCCCGGGCGTGAACCCAGCGCTCCCGACCAAAGCGCATCTCGATCATCTGGGAGACGGAGAATCGCGGCGCGGCACGCTTGTCGGAACCGGTTTTTCCTGACCTATTCACTTCGTCAGTATATATCCTTTTCCGACAGATCGGGTAGTCCGTTTGCGTCCGGTGCTGATGGTGCGGCAAGATTTTCCGCTGCGACGGTACTCCGCCAGGTGGGCCTGGTCGTTACGCAGAACGTCGTTTTCCTCCCGAGCCAGGAAGATCGTGTGCCGTACGAGCTTCCAGTGGGCATCAGAACCCTGGTCTGAAGCGATGTCGAAGTGGACCCAGGTTCCGGAGCGGGTGGCTGCCAGAAGGCCTGTCTGACGCAGTCGGGTCAGGTGACGGGACGCATTGGACTGGTTCACCTGCAGAATCTCCTCGATCTCGCAGGCGCAAAGCGAACCCGACTCCAGCAGCAGGCTGACGATCCGCAATCGTGTTTCGTCGGCCAGGGCTTTCAGGATCTCACCGGTGCGCAGTTCCATCGGGCAATCTCAGGCCGTTGCCACGTGACGGTCAAAGGCGTCCCGGGTCCGATTGGTGAACTTCACCAGACTCAGCATCACCGGTACCTCTACAAGAACCCCCACCACTGTGGCCAGCGCCGCTCCGGAGGTAAGGCCGAAGAGGCTTATCGCCACCGCTACGGCGAGCTCAAAGAAGTTACTCGCACCGATCATAGCCCCGGGACCGGCGACGGGATGAGGCAGTTTCCAGAACCACGCCCATCCATACGCAATCGAGTAGATCAGGTATGTCTGGATTACCAGCGGCACCGCAATCAGCAGGATATGCAGCGGATTATTGATAATCGTCTCACCCTGAAAGGAAAAGAGGATTACCAGCGTAAGGAGTAACCCTCCCACCGTCACGCCGTTGAACCTGGCGATGAAGACATTTTCAAAGTAATCCCGCCCCCGGTTGCGGGTGATAATAACCCGAGAAGCGTACCCCGCAGCCAAAGGAATGACCACGAACAGCGTCACTGAAAGAAGCAGGGTGTCCCAGGGAATGGCGATGTCGCTGATGCCAAGCAGTAACGCCACGATCGGCGTGAAGAGGAAGAGGATGATCAGATCGTTCACCGCTACCTGCACCAGGGTATACGCCGGGTCTCCATCGGAAAGGTGACTCCAGACGAACACCATGGCGGTACACGGCGCTGCTCCCAGCAGAATGGCGCCGGCCAGATACTGCGTCCCCAGGTCGGCGTCGATCCACGGTGCGAATACCACCTTCAGAAAGAACCACGCGATGACGTACATCGTGAATGGCTTGATAAGCCAGTTGGTGACGGTGGTGACGGCGAGTCCTTTCGGTTGCTTCGTTGCCCGGACGATGCTGGCAAAATCCACCTTGAGCATCATCGGGTAGATCATCAGCCAGATCAGAACTGCCACAGGCAGCGAAACCTGCGCGTATTCCAGTCGACTGAGAAACGCCGGGATTGCCGGGAGGAACTGCCCGATCAGAACCCCAAGAGCGATGCATACCAGCACCCATACGGTAAGGTATTTTTCAAAGAAACCGATTTTCCGCGTTGACTCTGCCATCGTTCCGTCCTTTATCATGAATAGATGAGCATATACTCATATAAAGGGCGGTGTCGTCAAGAGGACGATGCCGCTGTCGCTCCCAAAACCAACGCTCCCCCAAGGATCAACGCTACGCCAACCCATTGAAACAACGACAGCACCTCCCCGAATACCGCCACTCCACCGATAACCGGGGTGGCGATAAACAGCGCGGTATACACCGGAATGATTCGGATCGCCTCGGCGAAGCGGTAGGCAAACTGGATTACCACCATCGAGGCAAAGGAGAGGCCGAACCAGACAAGGGTCAACGGGTCAGAGAGAAGGGTCGCGACACCAGCAAAATCCTCTGCCAGAAGCTTCTGGAACAGTTGCGACCACGCCCCCAGAAAACCCGATAGACCCGCGATCACCAACCCTCGAACAGGGCCTTCGGGAACTGTGAAAACGGCCCCGCCCGCCATGGCAGCAACTACCACCGGTACCAGCCACAGCAGCAGCGGCCGAAACGTCGTTTCCTCACCCGCAGCGGGAAGGAGCGCCACCAGTGCGGCGCCGCTGACCGTCACCGAAATTGCCAGCATCCGGACCCAGCCCATCTGCTCTCCCATAGCCAGCCGACTGAACAGAGCCAGACTGACCAAGCCCGTCCCGGCGAGGGCCCCCACCACCGCGACCTGTCCCACAGAGATAGCCGCAAAGACTATTGCAAAAGAACCTCCCGACGCCCCCAACGCGCCGACCCACAGAACCCGCCCGACAGCCAGGTGTCCCTCTGCCTGCCGCTGCAGCCCGATCTTCTGCACCGCCTGAGAAATATTGAGAATCGAATAACCGACCCACGCCAGCAGGGCCGCAAGAAGTGCGTCCGGCACCCTCACACCATATCCCGAACAGCGTAACTCCGCAATTTGAAAGGACTGCGGCAGGGTAGTATCTTCTATATGCGATGAAAGCCAGTACGATGAAAGCCAGCGTAATAATCCCCAGCTATAACGAAGAGACAACCCTTCCGCTCCTCTTGAAGGACCTTGAGGTCCAGACGCTGCGCGACTTCGAGGTGATCGTTGCCGACGCTGCGTCCACCGACAAAACCCGGGAGTGCGCTCGCCAGGGCGGGGCTATCATAGTTGACGGTGGCATGCCCGCCGTGGGGCGCAACGCCGGCGCCGCCCGGGCCACCGGGGAGATCCTGGTGTTTTTGGACGCGGACGTGCGCATCCCCAGGACCTTCCTGGAAGCGGCGACAACCGAGATGGATGAACGCCAGCTGGCAGCGGCCACCGCTCAGGCACTGCCTGCATCAGACCTCGCCATCGACCGACTGATCCACCGTTTTGCCAACCTCTTTGTCCGGTTGAACCAGGAGCGGGATCCTCACGCCCCGGGGTACTGTATCCTCGCTCGACGTTCCGTGGTCGAGGCAATTGGAGGTTTCGACGAGACGATCAAGGTTGCGGAGGACCACGATTTTGTCCGTCGCGCTGCCAGACACGGACCGTTTCGCATGCTGAATAACGCGTCATTTCATGTGGACGTCCGCCGTTACGAAAAAGAGGGACGCATTGCCTACTCCCTGAAAGCGGCGCGGGTCACCGCTTACCGGGCGATGCACGGCGAGATAACCGACGACTCGGTGGTGGAGTACGAGTTTGGTGACTTTGAAGCGGAGGACAAGACAACCGCCCAGAAAGCGCTGCGCAAGATCGAAGAGGGGCTCATCGCCATGGATACCAGTGTTCAGGCGCTGGAGCGGGAGATGGAAGAGGCGCTCAAGCAGGGGGCCCGGGAGGTAGAGCGCTACCGGGAGAAACTGGAGGAGTTCGGAACGTACATCGCCGACGCGGGCAGGGCACTCTTCGGTCAGGATGACGATACCGAGGACACCGACGACACCGAGGGCGATCAGGGCAACTGAACGCCGTTGCTCCTGACCACCTGCCGGTAGAACCGGTAGCTCTCCTTGGGTATCCGCTTCAGCGTCTGGTAGTCCACGTGGACCAGACCGAATCGCGGACCGTACCCGTAGTGCCACTCGAAGTTGTCCAGCAGGGTCCACACGAAGTACCCGCGAATGTCCTGCCCACCACGGATACACCGATAAAGTTCCCGCAGGTATGCCCGCAGGTACTCCTGCCGCCGGGTGTCGTCGATACGGCCATCCCGGATCGGCTCGTCCCAGGCGGCGCCGTTCTCGGTAACGTAGACCGGTGGATTCTTGTACCGCCGGCGGATCCAACTGAGAATCCGGTAGAACGCCGGGGGGTACACCTCCCAGTTCATGTCGGTGAAGAGAACCTGATCGTACAGCGGACGAAGTACACGAAACCCCAGAAATGGTAGCAGCGTTCGCTGGGCAATGAAGCGGGAGTAGTGATTGACCCCCACAAAATCCGGGGGTCTGTGGATCACCTTCCAGTCGGAATGGCGGATGTGGCGGTTCA
>SKHA01000309.1 GCA_007117185.1 Spirochaeta sp.
CCTCACCGGAGGACGTGCCACCATCCAGACGGTCCAGCGTTTTCACCAGCGCCTTCACCCGTTCCCGCACCCCCGGCAGGCTCTGCAGAAACTGATCCAGGTCACGGAGGTACTGCTCCGAATCGGTCACCCCGGGGTTGCGGACGATGAACCAGCTGATCAGGTCCCGACTGCGCCGCCCGGCAGGCACCTCGTTTACCCGGCTACGGACCCACTGGTCCAGGATGAGGGAGGTCAGCTCGCGCATCTTGGAGAGCATCGTCACCGTGGGGTCCAGCTCGGTCTGCAGAAGACTCAGGGCGGGGTCCGCCGGAACAAAGGCGATGTCCCTGAATCGGGCGGCCTCCTCTTTTGTGATTCGCAGCTCCGGGTCGGCGTAGCGGTTATAATTGGCCGCCACCGCCCGGGTATCGAAACCGTTCTCTCCAGCCGGCTGGTAGCGGTTGTGCCAGATGAGAACGGGAAGCTCCGGACGGATCTCCAGGACGCTCCGCAGGTACCCCCCGGCGGACACATGCGCGGTGGGTTCAGCATTGGTCACCAGAACCAGCGCCCCCATATAGGGGAGAAAACCCAGGTTCTCGCTGGCGGCGATCCCTGCAGGAAGGTCGCAGATCAGCACATCATACCGCTCGGTCAGTTGTCGGGCAAAACGGTGAAAGAGGTCCACCTTGCCCGCGCCGTCTGCATGGGGAAAGACCACCTCCAGATGCTCCGCGTAGGGCAGGACGAAACGCGCCAGGCTGCCCGTCTCCTGGGCACCCCGCTGTACCGCGTCCAGCTGTGCCTGGGGCACGTCCAGAATCACCGTCAGGTTCGAGAGAGGGTCCAGGTCCATCAGTCCGACGGTGCGTCCCTGCCGGGCCAGCATGAGAGCGATGTTCAGCGCTGTGGTGGATTTACCCACCCCGCCCTTTCCGGAGCCAATGGCAACGCTGCGGCGGCGCAGGGATGTGACAAGATCCTGTTCCATATGGTCTGTATCGGAATTCCCGGGGCCGCGCATAAGGGGTTGGTCTGCGTTGCACAACCCCCGGAGCGGAGATAGAGTAGCCTCATGAGTACCACCAAATCGCCCAAGGAAGCGGCTCTGGACAAGCGCATTCTGGAGTTACTGCCACCGGAACTCCAGCAGATCGCCGACGAGATGCTCCACGATCCTGAGATCAAGGCGCTGCAGGATTACGCCAACACGGTGAGCATTCGTCGTCTTGGCTTCAACGACCACGGGCCGGTACACATGCGCAAAGTGGTGAAAAACGCACTCAAGTTCGCCAACCTCCTGCAGGCGGCGCACATTCCCATGAGCCTGGAAGCGGAAGACGCCGGTACCAGAGAGGACAGCGTCCTGGCGCTCTTCATTGCCGGGCTGCTTCACGACATCGGCATGACCGTGACCCGGCAGGATCACGAGAACTACAGCGCCCGCCTGGCGGTACCCATCGTGGACCGCTACCTGCAGCGCCACTATCCAGATGATATCCGCAAGCAGGTAATCCTGCGCTCGCTGATCATGGAGTGCATCGTCGGGCATATGGGGCAGGTGCGCATTCACTCCCTGGAGGCAGGGTTGATACTCGTGGCCGACGGGTGTGACATGGAGAAGGGTCGCGCCCGCATTCCCATGCTGCTGAATACCGAAGCGCGGGTGGGAGATATCCACAAGTACAGCTCCTCTGCTGTGGAGCGGATCACCATCGCCGCGGGGTCTCACAAGCCCATTGCCATCGAAATCGAGATGTCCCAGTCGGTAGGGTTCTTCCAGGTGGAGGAGGTGCTCTTCCCCAAACTGGCCATGAGCCCCGCCCGGGGTCACATAGAGCTGACCGCCGGGGTTATCGGGGAGGAGCGGCGACGGTACCTTTAGGAGAGGAAGCGCTCCGCTTCCAAAGCCGCCATGCAGCCGGTTCCGGCGGCGGTGATCGCCTGGCGGTAGGTCTTGTCCTGGACGTCGCCGCAGGCAAAGACCCCGGGTACACTGGTAGCCATGGAGTTGCCCTTCGTGACCAGGTAACCGGTCTCGTCCATCTCCAGCTGTCCCCCAAGGAACGCCGTATTCGGCTCGTGGCCGATGGCGTAGAAGAGCCCCGAAGCGTCCAGAACCCGCTCCTCGCCGGTCTTGTTGTTCTTGACCCTGACCTGATTCATGAGTTTACCGTCGCCGAGAACCTCCGTGGCGTTGGTGTTCCACAGAACTTCGATCTTCGGGTTGTCAAAGACGCGCTTCTGCATCGCCTTGGAGGCGCGCAGCTCGTCCCGCCGGACCAGCAGGGTGACGGTGCTGCCAAACTTGGCCAGGTAGCTGGCCTCCTCAGCCGCGGAATCACCGCCGCCGATGACGATGAGCGGTTTGTTCCGGAAGATCGGCAGCGCTCCGTCGCAGACCGCGCAGGCGGACATGCCCCGTTGCCAGTACTGCTCCTCCCCGGGCAGCCCCAGCCGTTTGGCGGTTGCTCCGGTGGCGATGATGAGACTCCTGGCGTGCCACGTTTTTGACCCCGCCTTGACTGCGAAGGGCCGGGACGAGAGGTCCACGCTGTCCACCGTCTCGGTTCGAATTCTCGTCTCGAAGCGAACGCTCTGGGCTCGCATCTGATCCATGAGCTCCGGCCCCATGATCCCCTCGGGAAACCCCGGATAGTTCTCCACATCGGTGGTGGTGGTGAGCTGACCCCCGGCGGCAACCCCGCCAGCCATGAACCCCTCAAACATCAGCGGATTCAGGTCCGCCCGGGCGGTATAAACCGCCGCGGTGTGCCCGGCGGGGCCGGATCCGATGATGATAACCTGTTCTATCGTATTTTCTTCGCTCATTATCTGCTCCTGATATTATCTATATATATGATAATTCATATTAACGACAACGTCCAGCCCTCGCCGCCTGTGCGGTTCGGTCGGCCTGCCGTTTCAGCTTTGACATCAGCCCGCCTTCGGGCTACGATATGGGCAATGGCAGATGTAACAGTAACCTACATGGGGCTCTCCCTGCCCAACCCTCTGGTGGTGTCCAGCTCAAGTCTGACACAGACCCCGGAGAAGGTACAGCAGTGCGAGGCCGCCGGGGCGGGAGCGGTGGTTCTCAAGTCGCTCTTCGAGGAACAGATTGAAGCGGAGATCGACGCCGATTCCGGGGGAACAGAACACACCGAAGCGATGGACTACATCAGGCAGATGCAGACCGACGCGGGGATGACCGCGTACACCCGTCTGATACGGGAGTCAAGGAAGCTGGTCTCCATTCCGGTGATTGCCAGCATCAACGCCGTCTCACGGGACTGGTGGGAGGACCACGTGGCGGCCCTGGAGGACGCCGGGGCGGACGCGCTGGAGCTGAATATCTCCCTGATGCCCCACGACTACACCAATCGGGACGAGCAGATCCTGCAGTTTTACGTCAAGACGGTGGAGGCGGTGCGCAAGCGCGTGTCCATCCCCATCTCCGTGAAGATCGGGCCACAGTTCACCTCGTTACCGGCCACGGTGGACGCCCTGACATGGGCCGGCGCGTCGGCGGTGGTCCTGTTCAACCGGTTCTACCAGTTTGATATCGATGTGGAAAAACTCTCTCTCACCAGCGGATCACCCTTCAGTACCAGTGCGGATCTATCGGTTCCCCTGCGGTGGATCTCGATGATCCATGGTCGCAGCAAGGCCGAACTTGCCGCCAGCAGCGGGGTGCACTCCGGAGCTGACGCGGTGAAGGTGCTTCTGGCGGGCGCCCAGGTTGCCCAGGTCTGTTCCGCCCTCTATCGACACGGGCTGGAGCACCTGGGGGTGATGAGGAAGGAGCTGGAAAGCTGGATGGACCGCAAGAGTTTCACCGCAGTGAACCAGTTCCGTGGCAAACTGAGTCAAAAGAAGAGCGATACCCCGGTGGCCTTTGAACGGTTGCAATACATCAAGGCGCTGGTGGGAAGGGAATAGCGGACTGGTGGCGACAGTCCATCTCCCGTCCACAACCCCAGCCCCGGACCCGGTCAGCTGAGGCACCCCCGGAGCGCGTTCAGGACCCGGGTGACGTTCTCGGGACGGGCGGTGTAGCCCATCAACCCCACCCGCCATATCGCCCCGGCAAGGGGACCCAGACCGGCACCGATCTCAATGTGATACTCCTGCCTGAGGCGAGCCCGCACCGCCGCCTCGTCCACACCCTCGGGAACAACCACCGCGTTGAGCATGGGCAGCCGTGACTCTTTGGGGACCAGCATGGACAGACCCATCTCCTCGATTCCTTCAACAAACTGCAGGTGCGCTTCCCGGTGGCGGGCAAACGCCGCTTCCTGGCCCTCGGCACGGAGCAGCAGCAGCCCCTGGTACAGCCCGTAGATCATATTGATCGGCGCGGTATGGTGGTAGGCGCGCTTGGCTCCTTCCCAGTAACTGGTCAGGAGGGACACGTCCAGATACCAGTTGGGGACCGGCTTCTTCCGCGCGTTGAGCACCTCATGAGCGCGGGCAGAGAGCGACGCCGGCGCCAACCCCGGAGGGACGGAGAGACACTTCTGGGTACCGCTGTAGAATGCGTCCACCCGCCATTCGTCCACCTTGACAGGGATGCCCCCCAGACCGGTGACGCTGTCCAGCAGAAAGAGCGCCTCGGTTCTGCCCACCTCGGCGGCGATCTCCTGGACCGGATTCAGAACCCCAGTGGAGGTCTCGGCGTGGACCAGGGCAACTATTTTGTACGCTTTCTTCTTGAGAGCCGCCCGGACGTCGACGATATCGATGGGCATGCCCCACATCGCGTCCACGGTGTCCACCTGGGCGCCCAGGCGGCTGGCAACCTCCACCATGCGCTTGCCGAAGACCCCGTTCACCAGGACCAGAACACTGTCACCGGGCTCCACCAGGTTCACAAAACACGTCTCCATCCCGGCGCTGCCGGTGCCGGAAATGGGGAATGTCAGCGCGTTTTTGGTGTTCATCAGCCAGCGCATGTGCTCCTTGGTCTGGTCCATGATCGCGATGAACTCGCTGTCCAGATGGCCCAGGGTCGGCCGCGCCAGTGCTTTGTATACCTCAGGGTGTACCGCCGATGGTCCCGGTCCCATAAGCAGAACGTCGGTGATTGAATCAAGCAGGTTGTGCATAGGTCAATTATATACCGGTTGTTCCGGCACGTCGATGATGACGGTGGTTCCCTCACCGTCGCGACTCTCAAGATGAATGGTTCCGCCGTGGAGTTCCACGATGCGCCGGGCAATGGTAAGGCCCAGCCCTGAGCCGGCGCTGTTGCGGGCGTACTCGCCGCGGTAGAGGCGGTCAAAGAGACGTGGCAGATCCTGCGGCGGAACTGTTTCGCCCTCGTTGTGGACGGTGATCCTCGTTCCCGCGGTGATGGTGCAACTGACGGTGGTGCCCGCAGAAGCGTGGCGCACTGCGTTGGAGAGCAGGTTGGAGACAGCGCGGTACAGCAGGGACTCGTCCCCGGAGATCCTCTCCACGTGGGCCCGCACCGCAACGGTGAGCGAGCGCTTTCCGGCAGCCACGGCAAACCGTTCCTGCAGGCTCTCCAGAAAGGGCCCTGCGGCAAAATGGGTTACCTCCGGGGTCAGCTCCGGGGCCTCAAGACGCATCAGTTCGTCCAGGTCGCCGATCATGTGCTCCATTCGCCCCAGTTCGTGCAGGAGCCGGTGCATGCGATCGCTGTCGGCCACGTAGACCCCGTCGCAGATCGCCTCGATCTGCGCCTTCACCGACGCCACCGGTGAGCGCAGGTCGTGGGCCACGTCCTGCACCCATTGCGCACGAATCTCCTGTTCCCGGTCCAGACGACGGGCGAGAACATTTGCCGCGGCGGCGATCTCCCGGACCTCCCTGGCCCCAACGGCGTTGACCTGTACCCCCGCCTCTCCCCGGGCAAGTCTGTCTATGGCCGCGGCGACCTGCGCCGCCGGGCGTGAGAGCATCCGCGCCAGGAAGAGCGCCGCCGCGGTGGCAAAGACCGCCGCCAGGGCGAGAGCCAGCACGACCGCCCGGGAGAGGGAATCCATCAGGGCGCGGTTTGCCGTGTCCGCCTGAAACGGCTCCAACCGTGCGGCGTAGAACCCCAGGAGCTCGTCGTGATCCTGGATCTCCACCAGGGGCATCCCCTCGGTGTCCCGGCGCCGGCCCGCTCCGCGGTTGGTGGCAACCAGATTGCGATCCCTGTCGTAGACGAACAGGGGCACGTCCAGCCGCAGCACCGCGTCGTGGTCACCCTGAAGTGCCGCCAGCGCCGCCTCCTGCAGGGCGGTGCGACGCTCGCTGCTCCAGGCGTCCAGGGAGCGGTTGTACCCACCCCGGAGCACCACCACCAGGATGACCACCAGAAAGAGCGAGAAGATCAGAAATGCACCCAGGGTACGCCGAAAGAGGGTGTTCACGGGACAACCTGACCGGCGAAGCGGTAGCCGAAGCCGCGGACCGTCTCGATCCACCCGGGGTCGCCCAGCTTGGCGCGAATGTTCTTGACGTGGGTGTCCACCGTCCGGGCGGAGCCGTCGGTGATGTAATCAAGGGACGCCCCCAGTATGCGCTCCCGGGAGAGGACCACCCCGGCGTTCTCCGCCAGGTAGCGCAGGATGCGCCATTCCGCGGCGGTGAGGTCTACCAGCGCCCCAGCCAGGTCCGCCCGGTGAGACTGCTCTTCCAGGGCGAGGACAGCCCCGCCCAGGGACCAGCGGTCAGGGTGTTCCCCACCGGTGGCTGAAGCGGTCGCTGCAGTGCTGCGGGCGAGGACCGCCCGGACACGGAGCATCAGCTCCTTCATGGAGAACGGCTTGACCACATAGTCGTCGCCGCCCACCTCGAACCCGGTGATCCGGTCCGACTCGGCGGTGCGGGCGGTGAGGAAGATGATGGGGGTATTGAACCGCCGCCGGTAGGTCCGGGCGAAGCGGAACCCGTCGCCGTCGGGGAGCATCACGTCCAACAGGAGCAAGTCCGGCTGCTGCATCGCCGCCGCCTGCTCCACCCCGGCCAGGCGCGCAAACGCCACGGGGTGGTGGTCCTCAAGCTCCAGGTAGGAGGTCACCGTCTCCCGCAGGCCGTCGTTGTCTTCGATCACAAAAATGCGCGCCATTGGCCATCACCTTCCCTTTCAGCGCCCCTGTCAGCGCCCCTGCAGACGCTGGTACAACGCCTCGAAATCCTGCCCCTGGGGTCTTGAGGTGTCCACCAGCGGGTTGTAGGGCCCCCCGGCCACGTAGCTTGAGAGGGACCCGGTACCCCCGCTTTCGGTACCGGGTGTCGTCGTCCGGCCCGCGGAAGAGGTTCCGGAAGAGGACCCGTCGCGGGTGCGGTCGGCCTCGGCCCACAGGCGATCCACCTGCAAAAGCTGTGCCGCCGTGAGGATCTCATCTTCGACCTGGATCATCATGCGCTCAGCTGCGGCGGGGGTCAACCGGGAGGTCAGCCGGATCTCGTCCATGAGCCGGGTGAGCCGCCGGGCCTGATCGCCGTTGAGGGCCAGTCGGGGAAACTCCTGGTCGACCCGACCGACGAACCCGATCAACCGGCCCAGGTCGAGAACCACCAGGGTTTCCTCCCGCGCCTTGATCATCGCCGGGTCGGTAGGACCGGCTCCGCCACCGGCACCACCACCAGCGCCTCCGCCCGAACCGCGCTGCTGCGCGGCAGCGGGGACAACCCCGGCCACTGTGAACAGCGCCAGCATCAGAGCCAGTGTCAGCATCGGAACGCTCTTCGAAACCTGTGAAAATGTCCTATTCATATCGTAACGCCTCTATCGGATTCAATCTTGACGCCCGCCACGCGGGGTACCCACCAAAAAACAGTCCCGTGAATACGGAGAAACCGAACGCCAGCAGCACCGACTCCAGCGTTGCTACCGCCGCGGTGCGCGCCACCTCCCGGGCAAACCAGGTTGTTCCCAGCCCGATGGCCACCCCGACGGCGCCACCGCCTACTGAGAGAATCACCGCCTCGGTGAGAAACTGGAACATGATGTCCCGCCCTCGAGCCCCCAGAGCCATCCGGACCCCGATCTCACGGGTGCGTTCGGTCACCGAGACGAGCATGATGTTCATGATCCCGATGCCCCCCACCACCAGACTGATCGCGGCGATGCTCCCCAGGAGAATGGTGAACGTTCCGGCCACACCCTGCACCGTGGCCAAAAGATCCATCTGGTTGGCGATGTAGAAGTCGGCCACCTCCATGGACGGCAAGCGGTGCAGCCGCAGAAGCTCCTGTTCGATGGTAGCCTGAACCTGGTTCATCACCTCCGCCGACGCGGCCTGAATGTTGATCAGCTGATAGCCGGAGGCACCGGAAATGGAACGCTGGAAGGTGGTCACCGGGATAAGCACCGAGTTGTCCTGGGCCAGCGAGCCCTTCTCCTCCATCACCGCGGTAACCCTGAAGCTGATCCCGTTGATACGGATCGTCTGCCCCAGGGGATCCATCCCCGCAGGAAAGAGGTCCCGATATACCTGCATCCCGATTGCCACCACCCGTGCCCGGGACTCCAGGTCCACCTCGGTGAAGAACGTTCCGTGAACGGGAACGTAGTTGCGGATATCGGGGTACGCGGAAGTTGTGCCGGTGACGGTGGCGGAGACGTTTCGGTTCTCAAACTTCAGCTGCCCCGTGGCGGTGGACGCCGGCGCCGCCGCCAGGACCAGATCCGCCGGGAGGGCCTGGATCATCTCCAGATCGGTGGCTGTCAGGGTGGGGCGGATATTGGCGGTGTTGGTCCGCACCAGCGCGGTGCCCCGGGGCTCCCCGGAATAGACGATCAGCAGGTTGGCTCCCAGCGCCTGGAGGTTCGCCTCCACCGCCTTCTGGGCGCCGTTTCCCAGCGCCACCAGGGCGATCACCGCGGCCACCCCGATCATCACCCCCAGCCCGGTCAGCCCGGAGCGCACCGCGTTGCCGGCGATGCTGCGGGCGGACATCCGCGCGTTTTCAATAATCATCTGCAGTTTCATCGTTCCTCCCCGGTAACAACCTGACCGTCCCGGATGTGAATCGCCCGATGGGCCCGCGCGGCCACCTCCGGCTCGTGGGTGACCAGGATGATCGTCGCGCCCTCGCGGTGAAGGTCTCCAAACAGCTCCATCACCTCGTCGCCGGTGCGGGTATCCAGCGCCCCGGTAGGTTCGTCCGCCAGGAGGATTTTCGGACTGGTGGCCAGGGCACGGGCGATCGCCACACGCTGCCGCTGCCCGCCGGAAAGTTCGTTGGGACGGTGGGTGGCACGGTCGGCCAGGCCGACCCGGTCCAGCATCTTCAATGCCTGCCGGTGGCGTTCCCGTCGGGGCATGCCGCCGTATACCAGAGGCACCTCCACGTTCTCCAGGGCGGTCATCCGCGGCAGCAGATTAAACGTCTGAAAGACAAAGCCGATGGCGCGGTTTCGCACCGCCGCCAGCCGGTCCGCCCCGAGGGATTCCACCGCTTCGCCGTCCAGGACGTACCGCCCCTGGTCGGGTTGGTCCAGACAACCGATGATGTTCATCAGGGTGGA
>SKHA01000096.1 GCA_007117185.1 Spirochaeta sp.
AGTTGTCGTACTCGTCGATGATGATGTGCAGCGGCGGGGCCCCCGCCTCCTGTGCCGCGCTGAGGATCGCCCGTACCCGTTCCGTGGCGGAGATCACCGTATCCATCGCGGGGAACCGGGCGTACTCGCGGTAGGTGTGTACAAACACCCGCAGGGCATCGTGACACGCCCGGTCAAAGGCCCCCTCAAGCTCGTCGATTTCCGGTTCCACCTTGACCACGGAAAAATCAAAGCGCATCACCATCTGCGAGTTACGTGCCCCCGTGGGCTCCCGCCCGATGTCCGTCCTGCCAAAGAGTTCCTCAAAGCGGTCCGCGCGCTTCACATCGTAGTAGCACTCCAGGATGGAGCACCACAGACTCTTGCCGAAGCGGCGCGGACGCAGGAAGACCGGGACTTTGTACTGCTCGAGCTCGCGTATGAAGGCGGTCTTGTCCACGAAATAGTATGCATCGCGTATGATCTCTTCGTAATTGGCCACCGCGTAGGGAACTCGCCGTTGCATACTTCTACTATGCCCGGGAAACCATATGGGGGCAAGCTCCCCGGGGATCTCAGTTCTTCCATCAGTGGCCCTCTTCTTCCGGTTCCACAATACCGAGCGGTATCACCAGGGACTGGACCAGGAAATTCGAACATTTGACACCCCTTGCCACGTCGTTTACTGAGAGACTGGTAAAGGACCTTCATTCGATACGTTCAACGTATCCTGCAATCTTGAAGAAGGTGTTTTGTTGCCGCCCGAGAAAGGCGCGGGTTCGATTGGAGATTCATGCTTCGACATCTACTTCGCTCACCCGTAATATTCAGGGATCTCCCGGCATGCTCTCACCTTCATCGCAAGCTACAGCTCCAGCGGGGACGTTCTATACTATGTGAGCACTCTCATTATTCAAAAGGATCTGCCCCGGGAACGCCTGTTGGGGCGCGGGCCGGAATCCCTCAGCGACCACGAACTGGTGGCGGTTCTCATTGGCAGCGGCACCTCCGCCCATGACGTATTCTCCCTGGCGCGGGTGGTGCTGCAGCGGCTGGAGCTGAGCAACTTCGGGGGCACCCCCCAGCAGCTGCTGCAGATCCCCGGGATGGGTCCCGCCCGGGCCGCCCGCATCGCCGCGGCGGTGGAGCTGGGACGGCGCATCATGGCCCCGCGCAACTTCCGCATCCGCCAGCCCTCCGACGCGGTGCCCCTGCTGTGGCACTACGCCGACCGCAGGCAGGAGCACTTCATCGTGCTCTCCCTCAACGGGGCCCACGAGGTGGACGCGGTGCGGATCGTCTCGGTGGGGCTGGTGAACAGGACGCTGGTCCACCCCAGAGAGGTTTTTTCCGACGCCCTGAAGGACCGTGCCGCAGCTATCATCGTGGCCCATAACCACCCCAGTGGAAATGTGGAGCCCAGCGGTGAGGACCGGGCGGTGACGGAAACTCTTCTGGAGGCGGGGCAGATCCTGGGGGTGCGGGTGCTGGACCACATTATCTTCGCGCCGGGAACGTACTACAGTTTTCGGGAGCACGATGAGCTGGGTTAGCCAGTCCCGGTGCGAAACGGATCACCTCCAGCGGTGCTTGAATGGATGCGGACGGAAGCAGCACCTGTTCGAACGGCTGTTTCTGGAATCGCCGGACCTGTAGGGGGCGACCTGCCACGTAGTCCTCGCCGAAAGAGGATTTCTATTGCCCATTCCAACTGCAATTGGTTAGTTTCAGACACACTACATCGTCAGGAGGTCGTTTTGTTCAAGTTACTCACAGCTGTTCTGTTTCTGCTGGTACCGATGACTGGTTTTGCCCAATCCCCCCCGTTGATACGACAGGCGGAAGAGTTTGTCAGGACCCTGAACATCAACGTTCAGACGATCAACCCCAGGGCGTTTCGATTCAGCAACACCCTTCAGGGCAAGACCTGGGTGATCTTCGTCATCGAGCGGGAGGCAGTGGAGCAGTTGTTGATCTATTCGGTCTTTCCCCAGGCGATCCCAGCTGCCCAGCGCCAGACGGCGATGGAGTTCATCACCCGGGCCAACTACGGCATGAGCATCGGTAATTTCGAGATGGACCTCAGTGATGGCGAGATCCGCTACAAGACCAGCATCGATGGCCAGGGAATGGCGATGAACAGAACCATTCTGAACGGGCTCATTCAGCACAACGCCAGTACGTTCTTTCAGTACTGGGAAGGGCTGGAAGGCATCCGCAGCGGTCGGCTCAACGCGCTGCAGGCGATCAGGCTGGTGGAAGGCTGAACCGGGCTGCCACAGAAGAGGTCACCCGACGCGGGGTGGCGATTACCTCCGGGGACGCTGAGGGCGCACCTGAATGTTTTCTATCACCGCTCTCAGGTCCCCCAACCCGTGGTCATCGGGCCGCTCGGGCGCCAGCATCACGTGGCTCATCACACCCTCTATGGTGTCCACAATCGGGACCAGGTAGTAGTACCAGGTCAGATTCCGGTTCTCGACACGGATTGCCCAGTGGTCGCCGTCGTTCTGGTACTCCATTTCGATCAGATCTATTCGCCGATCCGTTCCGAACAGCTCCTGTTCGGCCATGCGGGCATAGAACAGATCCACCGCCAGGTGAATCACCAGGGCATCTGAGAACTCCTGGTGCCCGAAGGGCAGGACGTAGCCCTGAACGGGAGGCGCCATGGTGCGGGTATTGACGAGCCCGAATCGATCCGGGTCGGTATCGTCTTCCACAACCGACACTGTTTCGTCTACCAGAAGTACAAATCCATCGTAGTGGGACCAGCTGTTTTCGGCAGACAGAATCGCCGGGAGAAAACACAGGACAAACGGAAGAGACACCCTTCGAAACAGCGCCAGGCGACGGGAAGCACTCATGGAACCTATCATACCGCATCACAGAAAACGTGCAACCTCTGCCCGGAACGCGATGGCACGTTTCAGAGCCCGGCAGCCCCAATCGTTGGAATCGGCCGCACCGATCCATTAGAATTCTCCCTATGAAGACGAAAAAAGCGGACCATCGGTTTACCGAGGATATCGCCCGGGAGTACGAGATGATCACCCTCGCCTATCCCGATTTTGAGGCGCTGCAGCGGACCATGGTGGAGGGAATCGACTTCAGTCGCGGGCAGGAGCAACCCTTTCGCCTCCTTGAGATCGGCACCGGTGACGGCTTCACCACCGTCAAACTGGCGCGAGCCATGGAACGTGCCGGCGACGGCGCCGTTCTCACCACCGTGGATATCAGCGCGGAGATGCTCGCCAAAGCTCGGGATCTTCTGGAAGGAGCACTGGGGGAGCATCATGTGCAGTACCGGCAGATGGACGCGCTGGCGTTTCTTCAGGATGAACCGGAAGGGCACTTTGACGTGGTGGCAACCTCGTTCACCCTGCACAACTTTGAGCGTACCTATCGCGAGTCGGTAGAGCAGCAGATTCACCGCGTCCTGAGGCCAGGGGGGGTGTACACCAACGCCGACAAGTACGCACCCTCCGGACAGGAGCAGTTTGACGCACTGGCGCTTCACATCGACCATTTCTTTGCGGCCTTTCTCCCTCAGGGTAAGACGGAGTTGCTGAGAAAGTGGGTGATCCACAACATCTCCGACCAGTCTCCCCGGCACGTGATGTTCGTCGATGAGACAGTATCCCGACTGGAAAAGCTGGGGTTTCGGGAGGTGCGGATCGAGCAGCAAACGGGACTGCAGGCGGTTTTGCGCGCCCGGAAAGGCTGAGGACACGATCCTGGGGGGATGCCGCCGGAGGGTTACCGTCGCATCAGGGGCAGCTCGATGAGGCCGCCGAGGGGGTAGCGGCCGCCCTCCTCCCCCAGCTCGATTTCCGAAAAGGTGCGCCGTGCCTGCTCCATTTCATCTGGCAGGATCGTCCTCGCTGGCGGCAGATGGACCAACAGCAGTCTGCCGACCCCTGCCCTGGCGGCCACATCCGCCGCCTCCTGGACGCTGGAGTGTCCGGGTCCCGCACCGGTAGCCTCGTGCACCAGTATCCCGCAACCAGCAGCAAGGGCAACGATGCGCTGCTCCGGTTCCGTGTCTGAGGAGTACGTGACAACCTCACCGCTTTCCCGGTCGGTAAACCGCAATGCAATCGTCTCCGGTCCGTGGGACCCCGCCACGTACTGGATGTCCCACCCCGGTACCGATAGCACCAGCGGGCTGTCCGCCGGTGAAGCGGGGGCGAGGTTGGTCGGCAAACTCTCCCACTCTATCCCCGGCATCCCGTCTTCTCCGTCCAACTTGAAAACGTCCCAAACCCGGCGCGCGACATCAAGGGCCGGAGCCGGTCCCAAAACCCGCAATGGGCGCCGCCGGCCGTGAAGCCAAAGCCGCTGCACCGCCAGGGGGAAGCCGGTCACATGGTCAGAGTGATCGTGGGTGATGAACAGCGCCTCCATCCGGTCAATATCCAGGCCGCAAGCCAGCATTCGTTGCACCAGATCCCCACCGCAGTCCACCGCGACAATTCCCGCGGTGTTTTCCAGCGCCAGCATGGTAGTGGTCCGGTGTGGGTCACTGACTGACGACCCGGTTCCCAGAAGATGTAGAAATGAAATAGGACCCTCCTCTCCAGACATCGGTCAACGCCCTTCAGGGACGCCGAGGTCAGTCAGGCAGTTGGCCAGTCGGAGTACCGTCGAAATCATCGCGTCTATCCCTTAAGGGCACCGGCGCCGGCAAAGCTCTGGATGAAGGGTTTCTGGAACACCAGAAAGAGGATAAACAGCGGCGCGGTGATCATCACCGCAGCTGCCATGGTGATGGTGATCTCCGGGGTGCTTTCGGTCGCCTGGGTCAGCATTGCCAGACCAACGGTCAGCGTGCGGGCGCGTACGGTGTCGGTTACCAGCAGCGGCCAGAAGAAGTTGTTCCAGTGGAAGGTTCCACTGACAAAGGCGAAGGCGATCAACGACGGCTTGGTCAGTGGCAGAAGAACGTGCCGAATTACCCGGGGGCCGTTACACCCGTCAATTCGAGCGGTATCCTCCAGGTCACGGGGGATCGCCCGAAACGCCTGACGCATCAGGAACGTCCCGTAAGCACTGGCAAAATAGACGATTCCCACAGCCATGCGTGTATTGAGCAACCCGAGGGTCCGGATCGTCTGGTAGTTGGGGATAATCACGCTGGTAGCAGGTATCATCAGCTGAACCAGGAAGAGAAAGAACAGCAGATCCCTTCCGGGAAATCGGAGTCGGGCGAACGCGTACGCTGCCAGTGAGATCGTCACCGACTGTACCAGAAAGGTCATCACGACGATCGACGCAGTGTTGTACAGATAGCGCGCAAAAGGCATCACCTCAACCACACGCTGGAAGTTCTCCCAGGCGAATCGCCGAGGTATCCATCGGAAATCGAGGCTGAGAATATCCCCGAGTGCTTTAACGGAAGTGGTAAACATAAACAGGAGCGGTACCAGCATCAGCAGCGCAAGCGGCGTCAGTACCACATACGCTGCAACCACAGAGCGATCAGACTTCATAGTAGACCTTCTTTCCAAGGGTGGTGAAGAGAACGGATACCACCAGCAGCAGGGTGACGATCAGCAGTGATGTGAGTGCTGAGGCCGTCCCCATGTCCCAGAAACGAAACCCGTTCTGGTAGATAAAATACACGATGAGGTTGGTGGAGTTTGAGGGACCACCCTGGGTCATGATGTAGATCTGGTCCACCGCTTCAAGAGCGTTGATGATCGCAATGATAAGGATAAAAAAGAGATGCGAAGAAATCAGAGGCAAACTGATTTTGAATAGCCGCTGCCGTCCGTTGGCTCCCTCGATCTTGGCGGCGTCCATCAGCTCTTCTGGAACATTGGTGAGCCCGGCCAGGAACAGGAGCATGTAGTAGCCCGTGTACTTCCAGATTCCCACCATAGTGACGCTGAACAGAGCGATGTGTCGGTCGTTGAGCCAGTTGACGCTCTCCAGTCCGAGGCGACGCAGGTAGGCGTTGATCAGTCCGTAGTCCGGAAGGTACATAAACATCCAGATCATCGCCGCGGCAGCCATCGGAATCATCGTTGGATAGAAGAAAACAGATTTGTAGAACGACCCGAGTCGTTTGACTTTGTTGATCTGCACAGCCAGGAAAAGGGCTATTGCAGTACTGACCAGGATGAACGAGAGCGAGTAGATCACCGTGTTGGTGACCACTTGCCAGAACCTGCGGGACTGCAGAAGCTGCTGGTAATTGTGCAGACCCGCAAAAGCGGGCTGGATGTTTGACGTATTCCAATGAAACAGACTACGCACCATCGCAAAACCCGCGGGGTAGTAGGTGAAGAAGAACAGAAAGATGAACGCGGGCACCACATACAGGTACGGCCGCAGTTGTTTAAGGTGCATCAGAAATTACTCCATCTCGCAGAATCGGTACGGCGTCCTCCGGAATGGGAACACCGTACCGGGATGATTACCGTTACCGCTGGAATCTTGCAAGAATTGCGTCGGCCGACGCTTGCACTTCCCTCAGTGTGGAATCCACGTTAGCACCACCCAGAATGTCTTCTTTCATTTCGTTGAGCAACTCTGCCAGCTGCGCCTGCTGGTAGGTCATGAAGTTACGCTCTACCTCAACACTCTGGAGCTGACGGAACGCGGTGAGTGCGTTGGGGTTGCGCTGGGCATGCTCCTGGTACGCCGGGACATCGTAGGCATCCTCTGTCACTGCCACGTATCCGCTGCGCATACTCCACCGCGCGGCATTTTCAGCGTTGGTCATCCAGGTGATGAACTTCCACGCTGCCTGCTGGCGACGTTCGTCGGTGTTGAAGATGAAGAAGTTACCACCACCTTCGATAACGACCTGTCGGGTGTGTGTTGGGAGAAATCCGGTGCCAACCTCGAACTCCGAAGAGTTGCTGATGTGGGTCAGCGAACCGGTGGAGTTGTACAGCATCGAGACGTTACCGGCGATGAAGTCGCTCACGGAGGGTGCCCACTGTCGAATCGGAGCCATGTGCCCGGCTTCCACCAGACCGAGAAGATACCCGAAGGCTTCACGCATCGCAGGGGTGTCCACGGCTACGGACCGTCCGTCGTCAGCTTCTACGGCTCCGCCAGCCTGCAGGACAAGCGGCTTCAGCAGCCAGAAGTTGATGGGGACCTGGACGGGCCAGCGACCGTCACCGTCAAAGTAGTCAGCCAGGACACGGGAGTACTCGGCAACCTCCGCCCAGGTTGTGGGAGGTGAATCGGGGTCCAGTCCGGCCGCTCGAAAGTGGTCCTTGTTATAGTAGAACAGCGGCGTGCTGCGCTGAAAGGGAATCGACCACGTCTGTCCTTCCAGGCGGGCAATCTCCATAAAGCCGGGAAGGAACCGCGAGATGTACCCGTCACCACCCTCGGACTCGATGTACCCGTCAAGGGAAGTGATCGCACCCATCTCAATCAGGTCGTACGTTGCCGGGGCATCCAACACCGCTACTTCCGGAGCATTACCAGAGAGGAACGCTGTCTGAGCGCGCTCCATCGTCTCGCGGTAACCACCCGAGAAGATCGCTTCCACGATGACGTCACTCTGTGATGAGTTGAAGTCCCGCACCATCTCTTCCATGATCCGAGCGTGATCGCCAGCGACACCTACCGGATAGTAAAAACGCAGGTACACAGCGCCTGTCTGTTCCTGCTCACCCCGTCCACCAGCCCATGCAAATGACACTACCAGGACCAGTGCAAATCCCAGAAGCAATAACCGTTTCGTCATTTCAGATACCTCCTGTCAGTTTCGAGTCACCATTCTGGTGACCCTGTACTACCAGTATCTGCCCGGGTCAATTACACTGTCAAGGAATATATTTTCATGTGTATCTGAAGGAAGCGACTATTTAAAACATTTATTTGTATGTAGTTATTGCAACATTTGCTTGCAATCGCTTACATTCAATGTTATAAATCTATAAGAATTCATTTCAGGAGAGCAGGAGATGAAGAATACCGCAACCCTTGAGGAAGTGGCCAGACACGCCGGGGTATCGACGGCAACGGCGTCCCGGGCGCTTAACGGCAGCACCAGTGTCCGGCAGGAAACCTCCGCGCGGGTCCTTGAATCTGCCCGGGCTCTGAACTACCAGCCCAACATCGCCGCGAGGATGCTGTCCGGCGGACCCTCTGATTCGGTATGCCTGGTTGTTCCCAGCCTCTCCCGTCAGGCCCTTTCCCGCTTCTACTACGCCTCGTTGATCGCGGGCGCAGAAGAGACGGCCAACCGGCATGGCCTTCATCTGATGATCAAAAACAAGCAGGATGCCAGCGGCTTCTTCTCGCTGCTGGATCAACAGCGCGTCGGGGGGGTGCTGCTGCGAGTCGGGCACAACCACAGCCTGGAACAACGATTCATCCGGCGTATGAAGAAGACCGGGACGCCATTCGTCCTGATCGGATCATTACCGGACAGCAAGTCGGATACCACAATCTACATTGACATAATCGGCGGGGCCCGCGCTCTGGCGCATCACTTCGCGGCGCAGGGGTTCAAGCGAATCCTCTTCATATCAGGGCCCAAACGAAACGCCGACTCCAACGACCGCTACTATGGGTTTCGTTTAGGATTGACCGAACGCGGCTACGACGAACGGCAGCTTGTCTTCGCTCAAGGGGACTACACCCCCGAGAGCGGGTTGCTTGCTGCTCGGGAGCATATCCGTCAGGACCGGATAGACGCGGTCTTCGCCGCTACGGATCACGCCGCACTTGGAGTACTGACGTACTGCGCGTCCCGCGGTATTTCCGTTCCAGGGGACATTGCGGTGGCCGGATTTGACGATCAGGACTACGCAGCGTATACGTGGCCTTCGCTGACTACGGTGCGACAGCCGGTGTTCGAGCTGGGGCAGCACGCAGTCGAGCAGCTCTTGAAGACGATGGAGACGACGAAACGCAGCAAGGATAGCATGATTCTGTCGCCCAAACTGGTGGTACGGGAGTCCACCACCCGCCTTCGGGACTGAGTATTCTGCGGATTGTCAGCTCAGCAGCTGCTGGTACACCCGGTGACGCTTGTACACCTCGCCGGTGAGGGCCTGCGCTTCGCTGAGCATCAGGTCTGTTGTCTCGGCAATCTGGGTCATCTCGATTGAGAGGGCCCCCCGACGTCGCAGATCCTCGGCAACCTGGGCGTACATCACCGCAGTGGCGCCCTGCCTCCGGTAGCGCGGCAGAACCCCTATCCCATTGACGATAACGTGCTCCGTCCGCCGACGTTCCCGCCGCAGATCCAGAAGCGTGCGAATACCGATGTACCCGGCGCTGCGCTGCAGCGCCGCGGACAGATCTGGAAAGGGAAGAACAAACCCCGCAAGTTCCCCGTCAGCTGCACGAACGACGACGACCATCCGCGGCTCCGCCAGGTTGACAACGTTGTCTGCAAGTTGGCGGATCTCAGCAGGGGTAAACGGGCGAAACTCCTGGTGATCCTCCCAGGAGAGGTTGTACAGCTCGCCGATCTCTTGTGCCAGGCGCCGAAG
>SKHA01000039.1 GCA_007117185.1 Spirochaeta sp.
CAACCCGCAGCAATTCCCGTTTACACTGCTGTCAATGGCGCGGTCCATCAGGTCCATCTTCTCCCGTTTGTTGCTCTCGTATTCCCTGGTAGGGGCATTACCCTTTGCCGTGGCCTGGCTGGTCATTTTCGTGTGGGGAAACACTCTGGTGGTTCGTTACGTCCAGACAGTGGAGAGTGCATTTGCCGAAGAGGTGGCCAGGGAGATTGATGCGACAATTCGGCAGGTGTCCCGGATCGCCGCGGCGTTAACCGGGGATCCGGCGGTGCTGGAAGCCCTGAGGGAGAGGCCTGCCGAACAGGTGGAGCTGAAGGCGTATCAGCGCATCTTTCAGGAAATCCAGGGAAGTCTGTCACTTTTTGAGGTTCACCTCACCAGCACCGACGGGACCCGGAGGTTCTCATCCACCGAGTTTCCCCGACGCTACGATTTTTCCAGCCAGCAGATTCGCGATTCCTTCCTCAGCCCCGGGGGCTCCTCGGCGTCCCCCCTGCTGCTGGCTCCCGGGCCCGGAGCAGAAGGAAGCCAGATCGTTTTCGGCGTGTGGCGATCCATGCCGGGAGGGGCCTTGTTTGTTGACGTTCGCACCCAGGCGCTGCAGACACCCCTGCGGACCCGCGCCACCAGTCGCATCCTCCTGGTGAATCGGCAGCAGTTTCGGAGTATGAACCTTCTGCAACCCCACGACCCCACCGGCTTCTCGGAGTATCCAGAGCTGCGGATCGTCTTTACCGACCGGATGGTTGAGCAGCCGCAGCCGGACATGCTGGTACATCGCCGTGATCTGGCAGCGGAAAACCTGTCTGTGATTCTGACCACAGACCTCACCACCTACTTCGCAACCCTGCGTCAGGTTCTGCTGTACGGACTGATCCTGGTTGGGGGTACCTCGGTGATCACACTGATTATTTCGGTGCGCATCAGCCGCTCCATCAGCCGTCCCATCCACAACGTCATTGAAGCGATGACCAGCAGCACCCAGGGCCCCCAGCCGCTTCCCGGAGGTGAGTCCGACGATTCCGGGGACGAGATGCAGCAGCTCACCTGCCACTATAACCGCATGGTCCAGACGATCGCATCGCTGATTACCAGAGTGCGGGAGGAGGAGCAGCTTCTTCGCATTGCTGAGCGCCGTGCCCTGCAGGCGCAAATCCAGCCCCACTTCCTGTACAACACTCTGGGGTCGATCAAGTCGATGGCCAAGCTCGGCGACTCTGCGGCGGTGTCGGCGATTGTGACCGACCTGGGGCGGATTCTCCGGTTCTCCCTCTCGGACACCGAGGCGATGGTACCCCTGCGGGAAATCACCGACCTGGTGGCGCGGTATCTCAACATCCAGAAGATCCGGTTTCAGGAGCGGATGCAGGTGACTATGGACCTGGATCCCGAGGCAGCGTCGATCCTGGTGCCCAAGCTGCTGGTGCAGCCCCTGGCCGAGAACTCGGTGGTACACGGGGTGGAAAAGAGCGCCGTTCCGGTGGCGATCAAACTGACCACTTGCCTTACTGACAACGTGTTGCAGATCAGGGTGGAGGACACCGGCCCCGGTCCGGGCAGGGGTGTCGCGGTAGCCAGCAGCGAAGATCAGGGGTTCGGGATAGGCCTCATAAACGTACGGGAACGGCTGAAGCTCATCTACGACGGTCGGGCCCAGTTTGATCTGTTTAGAGACGGGGAGAGAACGGTGGCGCAGATCAGGATTGTCCAATGATGCTGCGTGTTGTCATCGTGGAAGACGAACTGCCTCTGCTGCGGGAACTGGTGGAGACGTTCTCCTGGCGCAGCGTCAACTGCGTAGTCGCCGCCACCGCCGGTACCGCCGCTGAAGCACGGCGGGTGATCGCCGAGACCCGCCCGGATATCCTTGTCACGGACATCCAGCTGCCCGACGGCAACGGGATCTCACTGATCGAGGAGACAACGCCGCGAGCGGCGATCGTCATCACCGGGCACAGTCAGATCGAGTTCGCCCAGAAAGCGCTGCGCGCCGGAGCGGTGGACTTTCTGCTGAAACCCCTGGACGATCAGGAGCTCCGCTCGGCGGTGCAGCGCGCGGTGATTCATGTCGGGGGCGGGGTGACTATGGAGGCGACCCCGCCGTCGGAGTCACCTGCCGGCGGCAGCGTGAACCCGCTGGTTCATGAGGCACGTATCTTCATTCAGAAAAACTACCCCCATGATGTCTCGCTGAACGAGGCGGCGCGGTATCTGGCGATTTCTGAAGGTCATCTTGCCAGCCTGTTCAAGCAGCAGACCGGTAAGACCTTTGTGCAGGCACTGACGGAACACCGCATGACCGTGGCCGCTACGCTGCTTCGGGACCCCCGTAATCGGGTCACCGAGGTTGCCAGGCAGTGCGGCTACCGGGACCCCACCTACTTCTCCCGGGTCTTTCGTCGGACGATGGGGATGAGTCCCCGGGAGTACCGCCAACAGAACTAGCTGCCGCCCCCCGAATTGAGAATCTCCTGAGCGTGGGCTTTCAAGGTAGCGTAGGCTCGCTCTGGCGAGACGTTGTCCAGCATTACTGCTTCAACGGCATCCCTGATCAGCTCCTGTAGCCGGGTGCTGTTGGCGGCGTGGTAGACCACGTTTCCCCGGTCCATATCCGCCATGAAGACGTCTGTGTAGGGCATGTTCAGGAACGACTCGCTCTCCATGAGCGCCCGGGAGGGCTGGATGATGCGGATCCGCAGGTACTCCTCGGCGTGCTGCTGCATGTAGCTGATGAACTTCCAGGCGTAGTACTGCTGCCGGGAGGTGGCATCGGCGTTGACCATCAGATACTGGGCGTAGTAACTGGAGGCGACGTCCCGGCGGGCGTTCTCAAAGACGGGAAAGGGTACCACTCGCCACTCTCCGCTGTGGTAGAACTCGGGGTTGTCCGCCATGATCCGCGCCTGCTGATACATCCCGGAGTGGATCATGGCAACCTCGTCGTTGTCGTGATTGAAGAGTGATCGGGCGTTTCGGTACGCCGGCGAACCGAGGTTCTTTCCGTGGGGTCCCCACTGCTGCATGAAATGAAGAAACGCGATCCAGGCCTCTTCACCCACGATCGCGGTGGACCCGTCCTCACTGATGAGGGCGCCTCCCAGTTGCTCCACCATCGGGACCATCGCGTTGAGGTAGTCGGAGTAGCGGAAGTCAAACCCGCGGCGGGTGATGATTCCGCCATCATCCCGGCGGACGATCCTCTCGCTGAGCCAGACCATATCTTCCCAGGTACGGGGGTAGTCCCGGTCCGGGTCCAAACCGGCGTCGCGAAATATCCGGTCATTGATGTAGATGCTCCAGTTCAACAGCTCCAGGGGAATCCCGTAGAGGGTGTCATCGATGAAGACCGGGTCCAGCGACCCCGGGACGTAGCGCTCCAGAATCTGCCGGGTCGACGCCGCTCCCAGCGCCTCAAGCGACACCGGCGCAACCAGCCCGTTGGCCACAAAAGCGTAACTGTCTTCCAGCTGGGTGTGAAAAATCTGAGGGCCCTGATTCGCCGCAAACGCCGCGAAGAGCGATTCTGCCACCTGCGTGGAGGGGTAGGTCACGCGGATAATCCTCACACCCGGGTGGGCTGCCTCAAACTCCCGGACCAACCGCAACTCGAAAGGAGTCCGGTTGGGGTCCTCGTGGGTCCAATAGGCGAGGGTGATCGGAGTGGATGCTGGCTCCCCCCGTGAGTTGAGCGAGACCGCAATCAGTACTGCTGCTGCCAGCGCCATCGTCACAACCGCTGCCAGAATCGTCGTCTGAGTTCGTTTCATGAAGCGTCCATTATCGCTGTACCCGGTGGTAAATAGTACCGGTTTTCGGAAAAATTTCCCGTTGGTTAACCGGTTGTTACCATTCATACTGTATCCACAGATCTATCAAAGGAGGATCAGAATGAGAAAAAATCGAATTATGGCAGCGCTGCTTGTTGCGGCGATGGTCATCGGTACAACCACGCTCTTCGCCGCGGGTCGGCCCGAGCGTACCTCGAAGGTGGTGGCGTACACTGCCCACGAGGACACAATTATCGCCGGAATGGTGAGGTTGTGGGAACAGGATAACCCCGGTATCGAGCTTGAGGTGATCAAAATGGGTTCCGGTGACGTGATCAGTCGCGTCCGGGCGGAGTCCTCCAACCCCCAGGCGGATGTGATCTGGAGTATCGGTGGCGAGCCCCTGGAGCAGAACAGCGAGCTCCTTGAACCGTATCGCCCCCGGGACTGGGATATGATCGAGGACGTGTACAAAGTCGGTACCAACTGGCTTCCCTACACCGGAATCATGAACGTCTTCCTGGTAAATACAGACATGCTCACCCCCGATCAGTACCCCCGCACCTGGCGGGATCTGGCCAGCGACAGAATTGCCGGGGTAAGCACCGCCGGGGCAGACCGTTCCGGTTCCGCCTACATGCAGCTTGCCAACGTGCTGTCCATCTACGGTGACGGTGACGAGGGCTGGGCTGTGTACCGCTCCATTATGGAGAACTTCTTCATCGCGTCCAGCTCCGGGGCGGTATCCCGGGTCACCAACGACGGTGAGGTCCCGGTGGCGATCACGCTGGAAGACAACGCCCAGCGTTTCGTCCTTGGTGGCGGGCCGGTGGCGATCGTCTATCCCGAAGACGGAGCCATCGCCGCACCGGACGGAATTGCGGTGATCAAGGGCGCTCCCAACCTTGAGGGTGCAAAGACCTTCATCGACTGGGCGATGTCCGCTCGGGTGCAGAACTTCCTGGTCCAGGAGATGGGCCGTCGGCCCGTCCGCCGGGACGCTTCCACCCCTCCGGGACTGCCGCCGATGAGCGAGATCAACACGATCGAGTACGACTTCGCCTGGTCCGCGGCAAACCGTGATGCGTTCATCGCGCGGTTCCGTGAGCTGGTGATGGAGCTGGACCTGTAAGAAATCGCTCTGCAATTGCAGAACCGGCCGGCAGGGGTGCGCCTCTGCCGGCCGGTATCGTCCATTTTTATACATCTGATTTGCGAGGAACCATGGCGGCAACACCAATCAAGATAGAACGTATCAGGAAAACCTTTCCCGGCGTAACGGCGCTGGACGACGTTGACATCGACGTTGCGGAGGGCGAGTTTTTCACGCTTCTTGGGCCCAGCGGGTGCGGTAAGACCACCCTGTTGCGTACAATCGCGGGGTTCTACCAGCAGGACTCGGGGCACATCCACGTGGGCGACACGATCATCGACAAAGTTCCCACCCACCAGCGGGACATCGGTATGGTGTTCCAGAACTACGCTGTCTTTCCGCACATGACGGTGGCCGAGAACGTAGCGTTCGGGCTGAAGAACCGAAAAGTATCAGCCGCCGATATCACCCGACGGGTCGCCAAGGCTCTGGCGACCGTTCAGCTGAGCGGCTACGAGCAGCGGACCCCGGATCAGCTCTCCGGCGGTCAGCAGCAGCGGGTTGGCCTGGCCCGGGCGATGGTGATTGAGCCGCGGCTTCTGCTCCTGGATGAGCCCCTGTCCAACCTTGACGCCAAGCTGCGCATCCAGATGCGCGAGGACATCCTGGATATCCAGCGCCAGCTGGGAATCACGGCGGTCTACGTGACCCACGATCAGGAAGAGGCGCTGGTTATCTCTGACCGCATCGCGGTGATGAATTTCGGCAGGGTCCAGCAGATCGGCACGCCCTGGGAGATCTATCGGGACCCGGTGAACGAGTTTGTGGCCACCTTCGTGGGCAACATGAACGTCTTTACCGGTCCGGAGATCCTCGCGGCGCTGCAGCCTGAGTCCCGGCAGTCTTTTTCCGCTCCCGGCGGCGCCGGCGCGGAGGGATATCGCGCGGCGTTCCGTCCCGAAGACGTACGCATTCTCGCGCCGGGACAGCAGCTGCCTGATGATGTGGTGGCCTTCGGCGGCCGCGTCGACAAGACGCTGTTTCTGGGTTCCGACGTGACCTACCGGGTGCAGATCGGGGAGGGTGTGACCCTCACGGTGAACGAGTACGTTGCCGAAAAAACAGACCTGCGGGATGAGAAGACCAACGTGGTCGCCTGTGTGCCGAAGAGCAAGCTGATGTTCTTTGACGGGCAGACCGGCGAACGGCTGAGAATGGGAGGGTGAGATGCTGAACTGGTTCCGACGAAACGGGTTCTGGTCCGCTGTTACCCTGGGGGGATTCGCGATTTTCGGAATCCTGATCCTGCTGCCGGTATACAGCATCGTGCGGGAAAGCTTTTTTGACGCCGACAGCGGTGCGTTCGGTCTGGGGAACTACGTCACGTTCTTTTCCACCCCGTACTACTTTCGTACCCTCTTCAACAGCCTGATTGTCTCTGTCGGTGGTACCGTCGGGGCGGTTGTCCTGGGGGTGCCCCTGGCGTTTTTTACTACCCGCTATCGGATTCGCGGCGGAGCGCTGCTTTCCACCCTTGCAACCCTGGCGCTGCTGACGCCGCCCTTTCTGGGGGCGTACGCCTGGATCGTCATGCTGGGACGCAATGGATTTCTGCGGCAGCTGCTGATGGCGATCGGGATCAACTTTCCCACGATCTACGGACCGCTGGGGATCATCATCGTTTTTACCCTGCAGTTCTATCCGTTTGTGTACCTTCTCACCGCGAGCGGGCTGCAGACGGTGGACCGTTCCCTTGAGGAAGCGGCGGAGAATCTGGGGGCCCGGCCCTTCAAGAAGTTCTTTCGGGTGACTATGCCCCTGGTAATTCCCTCGGTTACCTCTGGAGCGCTGTTGGCGTTCATGCTCTCGCTGGCCAACTTCGGTACCCCCATGATCATCGGGGCGCGGTTTCGGGTCCTGCCCACCCTGGCGTATACGATGTACACCAGCGAGGTGGCAACACGCCCGGCGATGGCTTCCACCATCAGTATTATCCTGATCTTTGCCGCCAGCCTGGCCATCTTCCTCCAGCGCTATACCGCCAACCGCAGAAAGTACACCAGTCTGCTGTTGAACCGGCCGGTGGTGATACGCCTCAAGGGGATGAAGAACGTCCTGGCACACCTCATTCCGTACCTCATCGTTGGGTTGAGCACCCTGCCGATGGTGGTGGTTGTGGTGTTCGCGTTCCGCAATACCAGCGGGCCGGTGTTCACCAGCGGCTTCGGCCTGGACAGCTTCCGTCGGGTCATTTTTGACGTACCCCAGGCGATAACCAACAGTCTGGTCTTTTCCGTTTCGGCGGTGATCCTGATCGTGGTGGTGGGTACCCTGCTGGGGTTCGTTCTCAGCAGACGCCGCAGCACCGTCAACGGGATCCTGGATACCCTCCTGATGAGCCCCTACATTCTGCCGGGAACCGTTCTGGGTATCGGCTTCATCACCGCCTTCAACCGACCTCCGTTCATGCTTTCAGGTACCGCTACGATCATCATTCTGGCGTACTTCATCCGCAGGTTGCCCTATTCGGTACGGTCTGCCGTGTCGATTCTGCAGCAAATAGACCCGGCTCTTGAGGAAGCGGGGGTGAGCCTGGGGGCGCCACCGGCGCGGGCATTCCGGAAGGTGGCGTTGCCCCTTATGATTCCAGGGATCGTCTCCGGGGCGGTGTTGAGCTGGATCACCACGATCAACGAACTGTCTACGTCCATACTGTTATACGTGGGCGGAACGATCACCATGCCGATCCGGATCTATCTGTCGGTGATGGACGGGTATTTCGGTCCTGGCTCGGCAATGGCGACGATCCTGCTGGCCGCCACCGGACTTGCCCTGCTGATACTCAACACCTTCGGGGACAGCCGGCGGACCATCGTTTGACAAGACGGCACGAAGACATTTCACAGGGAGTTTCACACCAATGAGTAAGATCACCACCATCGCCTTCGATTACGGAGGCGTTCTTGCGTATCGCATCAACGATTCCTACCTCCGCCACATGGCGGGCGCCGCCGGGGCCCCTCCGGAACGCTTTGCTGAGGCCCTGTGGCGTCACCGCAACGGCTACGACGCCGGAGACCTCGACGCCGGCACGTACTGGCGGATGGTTGTTTCCGAAGCCACCGGCAGCGACGCGGTAGCCGGCACCGCAGCCGGCGAGACCATCGAAGTGCTGAAACAGCTGGACTCGTTCGCCTGGGCAACGATGAACCCGGGGATGATGCGCTGGCTCTCTACGTTGCAGCAGGAGGGGTACCGCCGGGTGCTGATCTCCAACATGGCCGCGGAGACCTACGACATGATCATCAAAAACAGCCTGTGGCTGCCGCGGATGGAGCGGGTGATCCTCTCGGGGTGGTTGCGGGTGAATAAGCCCGACCGGGAGATCTTTCTGGAGGCGGCGCGGCAGATGGAAGTGGACCCTGGTCAGATGCTCTTCATCGATGACCTGGATCACAACGTAGCGGGAGCACAGGCTGCGGGGCTGCAGTCGCTGCAGTTCAGCGATGCCGCCACCCTCGCTGCGGCGCTGAAAGAGCAGTATCCGCAGATACCGCGGCGGGGACTGGAGTGCTGACCCGCCTCGGAGTTATTGAGGAAACCCTTGGCGCGGCGTCGCAGCTGGTGCTGGCCGCCTTCGCCGCAGTTTCTGCGGGCGCGGCTACTGGCGCGACGGAGGCCCCCGCTGCAGCGGCGGCGCCTCCAGCCGGCGTGGTCATCAAAGACGGCGACGCCAACCAGGTGCTCACCGAGACTGACCTGGCCTCGGGCCGGGAGATCCTGACCCGCCTGCGCGCCGCCTTCCCCCACGACGCCGTGCTGGACGAGGAGAGCGGCTACCACGGCGGCTCCAGCGACTACACCTGGGTGGTGGACCCCATCGACGGCACCAGCAACTTCGCCGCGGGCACCCCCCTGTTCGGGATTATGATCGGCCTGCTGAAGGGCGGGGCCCCCGTCGCGGGGGGTGTGGCGCTGCCCGCCCTGGGAGAGACCTACCTTGCCGAAGCGGGCGGTGGCGCGCGCTGCAACGGCCTGCCCATCCGGGTCACACCGGAGGAGGACCTCCTGTCCACCCTGGTAGCCTGGGGGGTGGACAGCGACCGCGACACGCCGCAGAACACCCGCCGGGAGATGCAACAGCTGGCGGAAGTGGTCCTGAACTGTCGCAACCTTCGTATCAGCAACAGCGCCTTCGACCAGATGATGGTTGCCCGGGGAGCCTACGGCGGCTGCGTCAACAGGTCCAGCCGGATCTGGGACAACGTGGCCCCCCATATCATCATCGAAGAAGCGGGAGGCCGGTACACCGATTTCGACGGCGCACCGATGGTCTACCACCCCGGGGAGCGCGCCGGAGCCACCCCGTATACCTGGTGCACCGCCGCACCGGTTTTGCACGCCAGACTGCAGGAGCTGATCCACGGGGGATGATGGACCGGCAGGGCCCTCGCCCGGGCGGGGGCCGGACCGCCGCGCGCGCGTCGTCGGCCTGACGGCCACCGCCCCGCGGCGCCCCTCCAATCCCTGGCG
>SKHA01000388.1 GCA_007117185.1 Spirochaeta sp.
ATAGATAATGTTCTGGTAGAGCACGGTAGTGAGGTCTCCACCGCCACCGGACCAGGTCAACTCGGAGATGCCCCGAGAGGCCACCTCAATGTCAAACGGTCGGGCGAACGGGATGATTCGGGCAAAATCAGCCACTCCCTCTTCAGCCTGCACCCGGGGGTCTTCGGCCCAGCTCTTACGTGGCATCAGCATTCCCGCTTCAAGGGTTGCCGCGATCAGAACGTCCAGGTCGGTCAGACGCTTCATCAGCTCCCATGCCAGGTCAGCGTGGCGTGCTCCGGCGGGAATGCCAATTGCGGTGCCGGCAACGATCGTTCGGGGCTCAATTCCACCGAGACTCGGCGGTGTTGCGATGCCGTAGTCCAGATCGGGTACATCGTTGGCAAGAGTTGCCAGGTCCCAGGGGCCGGAAAGCATCATCGCCACCGAGCCCTCGAAAAACGCCCGCCGGGCAGTCTGATAAGACGCACCGGGTTCGGCGATCAGGGTCCATCCGTTGGCAGCGATATCCTGCAATACCTGCAGCGACTGGGCCACTTCCGGGGTGCCGATAGCGATGCGATTATCCTCGACCAGATACGGTACGTTTTCGTTGGCGAAGAAGTTCACCAGGTATCCCGCATCCTGATCAAAGGCGAAACCGAGAATCTCAGGACCCAACTCGTCAGCGATCGTCTCAAGGGTTTCACGGAACTCGCTCAACGTACGGGGCGGCGAATCGGGATCCAACCCTGCCTGCCGGAAAAGGTCCTTGTTGTAGAATATGCCGAAGGTTGTGTGGTGATTCTTCATACCGTAGCGGCGATCATCCACCGAGACCTCGATCCACGTGGAATCAAACCAGTCCGCCGACTCGGGCCACGCGGCGATCTGATCGGTGAGATCACGCATGAGACCGTTGGCGCCGAACTCGGCAATCCAGGTCGCCGGAACCTGAATAAGATCAGGGACGGTGTTTCCGGAAAAGTCGGTCAACAGCTTGGTCCGCATGTCCGGCCACAGAAACGCCTGGACGTCAATATCGAGGTTGTGCTCTGCGGCGAACTCATCGATAACCTGCTGGTATACGTCGTAGCGGTGGTTGCTGTTCCAGTACATTGTGAACTGTTCCCGCTGCGGTGCTGCCTCGCGCCCTCCCCCGGCAAAAACCGGTAAAAGACCACCGATCAGCGCCACCAGAGCAACAGTTAAAACAGGAATCCTTGTATGCTTGGTCATGTGTACCCTCCTTCTGGTAATGGTGAAGTTCAGGGTAGACCCGGTCCTGCAATACCGCAACGTCCAGAAGTACTGAAAAAGTACTGACCTTTCAGGCTTGTGCTTTCTGGACGAGCTGCGCCGCCAGCACCCTCAACGGATCAATCACCGGGACCCCACAGAACTGCGGAGTCCCAAGGGCCAGGGGCAACTCGGTGCAGGCAAGCACCAGGGCAACTGCTCCAGCGTCGACCAGCATCCCCGCATAGTGCTCCACCAGCTTCACTGCCCGTGCATCCGGCGGGGAGACCGCCTTCAGCCCCCAGGTAAGGTTATAGATTGCGTCGTGGAGACGGGGTTGCTCCTCCTGCGGTACCTGAAGAGCGTCAAGCCCCACTGATGCCAGCACGCGTTCGTACAGACCCACCGTCCGCGTCCCGGTGGTACTCAGAACCCCCACCTTCCGTGGTCCCCCGGCGGCTCCGGGGGCGTTCCCGGCCAGCCGGGCTACTCCTGTTACGGTGGTGTGGACCATATTGACGAATTCCAACTGATTCTCAAGGGGGGGCGGAAGCAGTTTCTGCAGCTCCGCTTCGAACGCCGTGACGATCTCCGGAGCGTGAAAGGTGTTGCACGGAACAGCCACCAGGGCAGGCAACCCCTCCGGTGGCACCTGGCGGACCGCTCCGGCCACAAGGTGCGCCATGGGGGTTCCCGGATTCTGCTGCACCGTACCCAGGAGATACTCAGTGCGGTCCGGGATCTGCCGGGGCACCGAAACGTGAATAACCGACAGGTGGGACTGGTCCCGCCCGTCGGTTATGGTCTGTTGAATTATCGCCTGGTGCAGCGCCAGCCCCGCCATGGGGCCGACGCCGCCACCCAGAACGATCCAGCGCCGGTGTGGTACAGCTGTACTCATTCCGCCGGCGAGACAAGGTCGGCAGCAGCGCGACCGGCAAAGACTTCCTCGTCAAACTCGTTCTCCGTCTTCGCCACGATGATCGTTCCTGCCAGATCGCCGGTAACGTTGAGCCCCGTTCGTCCCATATCAAGGAGCGCATCGATTCCCAGGATCATTGCATACGCCATGGCCACCGGGGTTCCTTCTACCACCGGCAACCCAACGGAGTTGAGTACCATCAGGAGCATGATCGCACCGGCTCCGGGAACACCAGCGGTTCCGATGGACGCGAGCACCGCAGTAACGATAACAGTGAGCTGCTGTGTGAGGTCCAGGGGCATACCGATGGCGTTGGCCACGAAGATCGCGCAGACGCCCTGATAGATCGCCGTCCCGTCCATGTTGATGGTCGCGCCCAGGGGAAGGGTAAAGGACGAAACCTCTCTCTTGATTCCCATCTGGTCAGCCGCCGCCAGGGTCACCGGCAGGGTTCCCCCTGAGCTGCGGGTTACAAACGCGGTGAGGGACGGAGCGCGGGTCCCCGCCAGAAAACGCCGGAAACTGACCTTGAACGCCGTGAGTGAGCCACCGTAAACCAGAAGCAGGTGCACCAGCAGCGCCAGGTAGACCGCACCGGTTACCGTGAACAGCGGGCCGAACGCTTCCTTTCCCTGCTGACCGAACACAACCGCGATCAGCGCAAAAACACCGATGGGAGCGTACTGCAGCACCCACCGCACCACCAGGTACATCACCTCTGCGGCGCCGTCGAAAACGTTCATCAGCACCTCGCCGGCTTTTCGCAGACGATCGTCCTTGCTGATCTGCAGGTAGGAAATGCCAACACCAAACACCACCGCAAAGAAGATCACCTGCAGCACCGCTCCGTTCACCAGCGCGGAAAAGATGTTTGAGGGGACGATGTTGATCAGGGTATCCACCAGCGGCGGAGAGGTGAGCTCACGACCAGCGGCAGCACCGCCGGCGAGGTTGAGTCCCAGCCCCGGGCGGAAGATATTACCCGCCAGCAACCCCAGGCCAACAGCCACTGCGGAGGTGAACATGTAAAACACGACGATCTTGACGCCCACGCGGCCCAACCGTGCCGGGCTGATCGATGCGGCGCCTACCACCAGGGTGGTCAGTACCACCGGCATGACGATCATGGTGAGCAGCCGCACAAAAATCGTTCCCAGCGGCCGGATAACTGCTATACCGGGGCCGACGATTAACCCGACAATCGCCCCCAGCACCAGGCCGACGAGAATCCGCAGCAGCAGATTTGTCTTGAAATACCATGAAAACATTGCAACCTCCTCATGAAGCGCGAGATATCGCGCGTTTGCAGTTATTGAACGCCGGTTTCACGAAGATGCATATTCACCATATGGTGTATTTTTGCTCCATCGGATCGCCCCTATAGCAGGTCTTCATTGAGCACCTTGCGTACGAATTCTGCCTTGCTGGAGACATTGAGCTTACGGTAGAGATGCAGGATGTGCCGCCGGGCTGTGGACCCCGCTATGCCCCGACGCTCGGCGATCTCCCGATACGTCAGTCCGTCCACTACATCGTGAAGGACTTCCTGCTCCCGTGGAGTGAGGCTGTACTGCGGGCTGGCGGGCTGTTCCGGCTTGCCACGGATCTCCCGCAGCAGACGTCCCGCCACCGCCGGGCTTATGGGGGATCCGCCACCACAGGTTTCCATGATCTGGTCAATCAGCTCCGATGGCCGCGTATTCTTCAGCAGGTAGCCATCGGCGCCGGCACGTATTGCCGACAGAAGTCGTTCCTCGTCCTCGAATACCGTCAGGACCAGAACCTTCAGCTCCGGGGCCAGCTCCTTGATCCGGGATGTAGCTTCAATGCCGCTCATTCCGGGCAACCCGATGTCCATCAACACCAGATCGCAGGGTGTGGTTCCTCCTTCCAGTTGTTCCAGAAGGAGCTCCGCCCGGGAAAAGGACGCCGCCACATGCAGTTCCTCGTCCATGGCCAGCAGATACCGCAGTCCCTCCCGCACGTCATCCATGTCATCGACAATGGCAATCCGGATCGCTGTCCTGTTGTGCCGGTTCACGAGGCAGTCTCCAGCCGTATCGGCAGGGTGATCCGTACCACAGTTCCTCCGTCTTCCGACTCCAGGACCATTGATCCGCCGCAGGCACGGGCGCGATACTCCATATTGTTGAGGCCCATACCACGCAGGACGGTGTGGTGGTCGAAGCCGCAGCCGTTGTCGCTGCATTCCATGTGGATTACTGCAGGACCTGCAGTGATAACCACATTCACCTCATCAGCACGGGCATGGCGGAGAATATTCGATACCATTTCCTCGGCAATGCGATACATCGTCTCCAGAACAGCCGGATGCGGTGGGTCGGATGGCCTCAATGAGCGATCAACTGAGGAGGTGATGTGCACACTGGTTCGATTGATCGACAACCTGCGATGAATCATCTGCTCCAACCGTTCCAAAACTGCCGGCAGGGAGGAGAAGTCCGGCTCACCCAGGACAGTCTCCCGAAGGCTCTCCATGGCGGCACGGGCGTTGGTGTCGATTCGCTGCAGCATCTCCGCCACGCGGTCTCCGTTGTCGTGCTGTGAAGACTCCGCAACGGAAGCACAGATGCTGATGTTGGACAGTTGTGCCCCCAGGGTATCGTGAAGGTCCCGGAAGATCCGTTCCCGTTCTTCAACCAGTCGAAGCCGGGAGTTCTCCTGTTCCAGCGCGCGAGCTTCAGCGGTGCGTTCTGCCACCTCGGCTTCCATCTGCTCCGTATGGGCCTGCACTGTGGCAACCAGGCTGTTGAACTCACCGGCGAGGACACCGAACTCATCAACATCACCGCCTGCCACGCGGGCGGTATGGTCTCCCTGGTGGAAACGGTTCACCGTGGACACCATCTGTTCCAGCGGGCGCAGTACCAGCCGCCCACTCAGAATCCGTATAGTGCTGAGCAGCAGGGTAAGGAGCAGCACGTCCATCATCAGCATAAGCCGAAGAACCCGGTTGGCAGGTTCCATGATGGTGCTGTACGGAAGAGCAAGTACCAGGGACCACCCGGTGGCGGGGTTCACCGTGTGGCTCAGCATCATACGACGCCCCTGGAACTCCGCAGAGAAGCTGGATGCGTCGCCCTGTTGAATCCTGTTGAAGAGCACCGGATCGAAGGCCGGCAGCGTTGTAGCGTAACGGTCTTCGTGATCGAACTGGCTGGCGATGATCCGCCCTTCTTCGTCGATGAGTAACACCTTGCCGTCTTTGGGAATCTGCAGATTCCAGAGCACATTGCGAAGATCATCCAGAAGGATATCCACCCCCAGAACGCCTACCAGGGGATGGGGCGGTTCCGGCGCGTACACCGGCACAGCCCCGGTGATGCCGAGCACGGGATAGCTGGCGTACAGGTACGGGTCAGAGACGATGAAGTCGTCCGCTTCCAGAGCCGCAAGATACCATGGCCGCCGGCGCGGGTCGTAGTCATCCGGCAACGTCGGCACGTGGTCGACGAAACCGGGACCCTGGCCATACTCGTACATCCCGCCGTACTCTGTACCCATGTAGATCGCCCGCAGATACCCCGCTCGCACCAGCACCTGCGAGAGAAAGAGATCCCGAAACTGTCGGATATCCAGCGCCCGAACCACGGGATATTCGGCCAGGGAGCGGGCCAGGTATTCCATCTCCGTGACGAATGTGGTGATCTTGGTGTTGGTCTCCTGCAGGATGGTGTTGGAGAAATCCTCCACATCCTCCATGGTAAAACGGCGCACCGTTGTCAGGGTAATGGCCATGCTGGAGATCAGCACTGCCGCGACGGTACCCAGTATAAATATGCTGAACCGTGTCCGGATGCCCATTTGGTGCATCATAGTCTCGCTGGCGGTCAAGCGGCAACACGAAGCGGACACTCCCTATAGATACTGGATGAACGCCCGGGCAACCCGGATCAGGTGCACCCGGGAATCGACATCGGCCTTGGAGTAGAGCTTGCTGATGTAGTTCTTCACCGTCTGCGGGGCCAGATACACCGTCGCGGCGATCTCGTCGTTGTTTTGCCCCTCCACCACCAGTCGCAGAATGGTTCGCTCTTTTCGGGAGAGTTCGTAAAGCCACTCCGGCAGGTCGCTGGAGTCGGGTTCGTCCGTTTCGCCCTGACCGCCCACAAACCGAGATAGAAGACGCTGGGGAATCTGGAACTGACCGGTCAGGGCGGAGCGCATGCAGGTGATCAGCGTGTCCGGGGGCATATCCTTTAGCAGGTACCCCACCGCCCCGTGCTCTACCGCTTGGCTGACGTAATCGTCTTCATCGTAGGTTGTGAGCATCATTACCTTCGTCTCCGGGCAGATCGCCAGGACGCGCTGGGCAGCCTGAACGCCGTCAATTCCAGGCATGCGCACGTCCATGAGAATGAGGTCCGGTGCGAGCCCGGGCAGCTCGGCGAATGCCGACTCGGCGGAGTAAAACACTCCCGTCACACGGAAGTCGTCCGCTCGGTTCTCAATGACGCTCCGCAGAGACTCTACAAACAGAACCTGATCATCGATTAGAACGACCGTCTTAACCATTGCGATGGAACTCTCCCTTCAGTGGAATCCGCGCATTCACAGTGAACCCTCCGATGGTATGCATATTGAGGTCGCCACCGACCTCACCGAGCCGCTCACGCATGCCCTGGATTCCGATACCTTCGTCAATCTCTTCCGGGGCGACGCCGTTGTCGGTTACTAAGAGGAAGAGGTTGTGCTCCAGCAGCGAGATCCTAACCTCTACTGAATCGGCGTGGCCATGGCGGAACGAGTTAGTCAGCGCCTCCTGGACAAACCGATAGGCAACCGGGAAGACCCTTTCGTCGTCTACCGATCGGGGAGGAACAGCGATATCCACAGCCACACGCATCCCCGTAGCCTGCCGGTACACCTCGATCATGTGAATGATCGCATCCACACCGTAGAGCAGTCCCTGCTCCGACGCCCTCAGCTCCCGTAAGGATCGCCTGGTGTCGTTCAACGCCATCCGCGCCTGATTTCGGATCGTATTGAGCTGAACCTGGGTGCGTCCCAGGTCCGCACCGGACGCCGCGTCGAGCGCCGACTCGGAAAGCATGATCAGGTTGGTCAGGGCGTAGCCTACACCGTCGTGGATATCCCGCGAGATGCGGTTTCTCTCGTGCCGGGCCGCCTGGGACTCAGCCATCTGGACAAACGCATTATAGGACATATTGGCTTCGGAAAGTTCCCTGACGGAGTTCTCCAGATTTCCGATCCGCTGCGCCTGTGACCGCTGACGTTCGGTGATGGTGCGGGAATACCACGCCAGGTGCAGAAGAAGAACGGCCACATACACCATTGAGCGAATCTGCTCCGCCGCCCCTGCAGGAGGCAGGGGTTTCCACGCGGCGGGAACGGTCCCCAGATGTACCACCGCCGCCACCCATAACAGGACGGCCACAATGGTACCCTGAAGCCGGAAGACAGAGATCCCGGCGATGATCAGAAACACCAGAAATACAACAGGAGCAATGCGGGTCGGCGAGACCAGAACGGTAAGCAACCCCGAAAAGACGGAATACCACACCAGGGCAAGGATTGAACGCCGCCGTTCGTTCTGCAGCGTCACTATCGCCGCGGAAGCAGCCATCAGAACAGCCAGGATAACGAGCTGGGAATCAACCGAACTCGACGCATTTCGGGTTGCCGACCAGAGCACGTCCGCCGTCGCCCCGAGTAGAACGAGTAGCGGCGTCACAAGTTGATGGGGTGACCGCAACACGGCCAGTGGAGTGCGCACCGATCCATCATAATGGGAGCGCCCGCGGGTCTCAATCCCGGCTTTACCCGGGAGGCCGCCGATGTCCCGCTTGTGATAGCGGCACCGTTGGAGTAGCGTATCTGCAGTCATGAAAACACACAGAAGTATCCTGCTGTCGCTGACTGCGGTCCTCTCGCTGATCATCACCCTGGTTATGAACTACCTGGCCAACGCGCTGCCCCTCTTCGGGCGTCCCACCGGAGTAATCTCAGACAACCTGCCCAACCTCTTTGTACCGGCGGGGTTAACCTTTGCCGTCTGGGGGGTGATCTACCTGGCCCTCATCGGTTTTACCGGCTATCAGGCTGTGGTGGTGTTCCGACAGCCGGACAACCCGCCTCAGTGGTGGCGGCAGATCATTCCCTGGGTGATTGCCGTCCACTTCGCCAACGCCGCGTGGATCCTCGCCTGGCACGCGCTGCGGTACGGGATAAGCGTGGTGATCATGCTGGTTCTGTTCTTTTCGCTGCTGCGGATCGTTCTGGTGCTGGGATGGTCCCGGCGTCGCGTCACCGGCGGGGAGTACTGGTTGGCTGCCGTTCCCTTTTCGCTGTATCTGGGGTGGATCAGCGTGGCCCTGGCGGCTAACGTGACGGGACTTCTCGTTTCCTGGGGGGTCACCGACCTCGCCCCGGGGGCGCTCTTCTGGGCAGCCGCGCTGAGCGCCGTCGCTGCCGCCCTTGGATTTCTGGCCTTGCTCCGTTACCGCGACGGAGCGTACGCAGCGGTAATCATCTGGGCGCTGGTGGGGATCGCCCTCAAGCGAGCCGGGGATGTGCCGTTTCTGGCTGGTTGGGCTGCGGCGCTGGCCGTTGCTGTGGCGGTGATCCTGGTGTTCGCTCTGGTTGCGCGAAAATCGTCACTACCCACGTCCGGCGATTGAACGAAGTGTTCCTCCTGCTACAGCTTCACCGTTCGCAGTTCGTCCTCAATCGCTTTTACTACGAACGCGTTGATCGACTTTTTTAGACCTATCGCTGCGATCGCCACCTCGCGATGGAGTTCCGGAGACAATCGCAAATTGAATCTGCCGGAGTACGGTTTCTCTGGAGCTGTCCCTTCTTCTTCGCACCACGAGAGGTAGTCTTCAATAGAATCACGAAACGCCTGCTCAAGGTCGCTGACGCTCGAACCCTGAAACGTGATCACGTCTCGAGTGTTCACTACTTCACCGTGAAACAGCTTCTTTTCGTCGTCGTATTCGATCGCTCCGATATACTCTTTGTACGTCATCATGGGGTTACTCCTGCACTCGTCAAAAACCTACGCATGGATCTCACCGATCCTTTGTCTGCCTCCTTGTGAGGATGCGGTCGATGAAAGACTGCGCGAACCGCTCCGAGCTTGATCCTCACTCGAGAGCCGCTCCCCTCCGAGATATCTGCGCCCAGCGTCAGGAGCAATGCTTCGATGTCTGACCAATTGATACTCGCCGGCGGCGGAATCTGAAAGATTGCCTTC
>SKHA01000195.1 GCA_007117185.1 Spirochaeta sp.
CGCCCGGGAATACCAGATCCTTGCAGGCCACAGCGGCCTCTTCTTCATCAACGAGCAGAGCTCCGGGCTGGTCCAGCTGGTATACGTGGATAATCTTGTCCGTACCCGGGGGGGAGATTTCCTGTACAACCTTGAGCTGATGGAGATCGACCGACACGGTGAGACCCTGTTGCTCCACCAGGCGGTGCCCTTCGCCAGGGTCATCCTGGATCGCCTGGTGATGCGCGGGGTGTACCGTGAGGACGATGGGTCCGGTAGACCCCGGACGATAACGCCGACGGTGATCGCTGGCGACGGAGTCAAATATCAGGTACCCCTGGTGCCCACGGTGGACGAGATCGTTCAGTACGGTGGCGGCCCGGCCTCGCTGGAGCGCCTCTCCCTGGCGGAACTGTTCACCGTGAGCGATCACTCTGGTCCTGTCCGGCAGTACGCCCTGGCGGTGCTCCTCGGGCGGTTGGTCCGCATCGCCGGTTTCTTTGCCCTCACCCTGGCGGCGGCGGCGGTGAGTCGGCGCTACCGGAGCATGTACCTGGGCCCGCCGCCGCTCCTGGTGCTGCTGCTGCTGCCGGTGGTCCTGTGGGTCCTGTGGCTTGTTATTGATCTGGGCCGAGCTGTTGTCGCTGCAGCGGTGCAGACGCTGGCTCTCAGCCTTTCTCCAACGGTGGCGGTGATCACCGTGGTTCTGGCGGTTCTCACGGTCATCCCCGTGAGTATCGCCGGACTCAGCCGGAGGGAACGGTAATGGGGCGCTACCTGGGGCGATTGCTGGGCGCCCTTCTGGGGCTCACCGGCGGTGTGGTCGGGTTGTCCTTCGGCCTTCTTGCTGGATGGCTCGTTGACGAGTACCGCCGCAGCGCCCCCATGGGCGCAGGTTTTCAGCGGTTTCTGCGCCGGAGCTCTCTGGAACACCGCCCCCGGCAGGTGCTGCTCAGCTCCTCCATGGCCCTGGCTGCAGAGGTTCTCGCTCTGAAGGGTACCACCACCCGGGAACACCTGGTGGAGACGGCGCACCTCCCCTGGCCTGTGGGAAAGCCCGCCCTTCGGTACGCCCTCCTGGAGCAGGCTCTGCTGCACCGGCAGCTCATCTCCGTGGTGGACCTCACCGGCCGGGTGCGTGAACTCTGCCCGGACCACGTGGAGGAGCTGCTGAATCTGCTGCTTCAGGTTGCGGTCCTGCAGAACTCCCGGGTAACCCCGGCTGTGGAGCGCCACCTTCAGGAGATACGCTGCGGCCTGGGGCTTCAGGATCATCCCGGCGGCCTCGATCCCTGGAGCTGCCGCATCCTGGGGGTTTCAACGGCTGCGGACCACCAGGAGATCCGCCGGGTGTACCGGTCTCTGGCGGCGCGGCTCCACCCGGATACCGCCGAGGGTCTCTCGGCGGTGCAGCAGGAGGAGCTCCGGGAAGCGTTCATCCGTGTCCGGGACGCCTGGGATACCCTCTCGGCGCAGCTGGCGGCGCGGCAGAACTGACGGTAGACGATCTTACTCCGCCACGGAGACCCGTTCCATCCTGGCTCCCACGCTCTTGAGCCGCCGGGTGAGGTGTTCGTAACCCCGCTCAATCTGATAGACGTTGCGGATCACGCTCTCGCCTTCGGCACAGAGCGCGGCGATCACCATCGCCATCCCCGCTCGCACGTCCGGTGAGGTCAACTGCGATCCGGTGAGCCGGGATGGTCCGCTGACCACCGCACGGTGAGGGTCGCACAGGACGATCCGTGCCCCCATCCCGATGAGCTTGTCCACAAAAAACATCCGCGATTCGAACATCTTCTCGTGAATCAGGATCGTTCCCTCTACCTGCGTGGCTACCACCGTGACGATACTGGTCAGATCCGGAGGAAACCCCGGCCAGGGGCTGTCGTCGATCTTGGGGATCATCCCCCCCAGATCCGGGACCACCCGCAGGTCCTGTTTCGCCGGGACGTGGACGGTGGACCCTTCGCACTCCCAGCGGATGCCCAGCTTGGCAAAGGCGATGCGGGTCATCTTGAGTTGATGCGGGTCGGCGTTCTCGATGGTGAGCTCGCCCCGGGTGACCGCCGCCAGCCCGATAAAGCTGCCCACCTCCATAAAGTCAGCCCCCAGGGCGAAGTCAGCGCCACCCAGTCGGGCGACTCCGGTGATGTGCAGGATGTTGGACCCGATTCCGGTGATCCGTGCGCCCATCCCGTTGAGCAGCCGGCACAGATCCTGGACATGGGGCTCACTGGCAGCGTTTTCGATGACCGTCTCACCCCGGGCGGTCACCGCCGCCATCAGGGCGTTTTCCGTCGCCGTTACCGACGCCTCGTCCAGAAAGAGCGCCGCGCCGGTGAGGCCGTTACTGCGCAGGTGGAACACCCCGTCGGCCTGCACCTGCGCCCCCAGCCCCTCCAGGGCGAGGAAGTGTGTGTCCAGACGGCGGCGGCCGATGACGTCACCACCCGGCGGTGGCAGAGTCACCTCTCCGGTCCGGGCGAGCAGTGGCCCCGCCAGGAGAATGGATGCCCGGATCCGGCCGGCCATCTCTTCAGAGATGGAGGAGCTGTTCAGGTTGGCCCCGCAGAGGTGCCAGACGCTGCGATCCTGCGGATCCTGCTGGGCGGTCATCCCCAGGCTGCACAGGATTTCCGCGATCACCCGAACGTCCTCGATATCCGGCACGTTCCGCAGGGTGACAACCTCCTCGGTAAGGATCGCCGCTGCCAGGCAGGGCAGGGCCGCGTTCTTGTTGCCGCTGGCGCGGATCGTTCCGCTGATGGGTCGACCGCCCTCAATGATGTACTTGTACATTTCGATTCTACTCCAGACCTCGTGTTCGCACCGGTTCCGAGACCAACGGGTTCAACTGGACCTCCAGAACGACACGATAGATGTTTCCGTTCAGGGAGATCTCGTGGGGAAGATCCCATCGCGCCGCATCGATGGGCAGGGCCAGCTCCATCAACCGCGGTACCACCACGGTGTGAATGCTCCCCAGTGACGACGCCGGGGGGGACCCCTCCACCGGCACGAGCACGTGGTCCGGTATGGCCACCACTTCGTTTCGCAGGATTCGTTCCAGCCGATCCAGGGCCGCGTTGGCACGACGCAGCACCGGCACCGAAGCGAGAAGTACCAGGTCCTGTCGGTCCCAGCGGTACGCTTCCACCAGCAGTTCCCGGCGCCCGTCCATCTCAAAGACGATGGAGGAGCGAACGATCTCCAACTCGCCGTCGGCGCTGAGATCCCGGAAGGAAAGGCGTGAAACCGGCGAGAGGGGTACCAGCAGCACGTAGGCACGGGGCATTCCCGCGTCAAATACCACCAGGGTCTGTTCCTGCCCCGAGCACAGGAGGGTACCGGAGAAGCCATCCACTCGGGGCGGGGTGAGCTGCAGCGGACTGAACTCCATGATCCGGCAGTCGCTGCCGATAGCGACGGCAACGCCCTCCGGGGTGGTGGTGGATATGCGCACCGCCAGCAACTCGTCGTCCCGCTCGGCCAGAGCCAGGATAACTCCGCTGCTGGCAACGGCAACCGCATCCTCTCCGTCCACGCTGGTGAGGATAAGCCCCTGGGGTTCCATTGCCGATGTCCGCAGAACCACCTCTTCCGGAGGCAGCACCGGCTGCTCCAGCGCCGAGGATGCGGGATCGTCAGCCCCCGCATCGGGCCCTGCGGGGATACCGCTGCGGGCGGCGCCACCGAGCAGGGAAGCACAGCCGCCAAGAATAGCGACCACCGCCGCTGCAATGATAATCGGGTAAAGCCTGGACATACTTGCATCAAAGGTATCCCCTTACTACAGTGGTCCGCAAGATGAAAGTGATGAAATTCGGGGGAAGCTCCCTGGCAGACAGCGGTCGGATTCGCTCTGTCCTCACAATAATTGGCGCTGCGCGGCGGGAGTCGCCGGTCGCGGTGGTGCTCTCGGCGATGAAGGGCGTCACTGATGCGCTCATCTCCGCCGCCCGCAGTGCCGAGCAGGGGGATCAGCGGTACCGTCAGGTTGTCCAGGAACTTCGGGACCGGCACCTGCAGGTGGTGCGGGATCTCCTGGCTGCTGACCATCGGCAGAGCCTCGAGGACCGGGTGGACGAGATGCTCGACGAGCTTGAAGAGCTGCTCCACGGGGTAGACTTGATTCGGGAGTGCTCGCCCCGAACGATGGATCTGATCGTGAGCTTCGGTGAGCGCCTCAACTGCCGTACCGTAGCGGCGGTACTCTCAGGAACCGGGGTCGACGGGGTCTACGTGGACGCCCGCGGAATGATCAGAACGGATGGCAACCACGGCAGCGCTATGGTGGATTTTTCCGGTACCTACCAGGAGACAGCCCGGGTTCTTCAGGAGCTGGAGGACGCCGTTCCGGTGATCACCGGCTTCATTGCCTCCTCCCCGGACGGAGTCACCACCACCCTTGGGCGCAACGGTTCGGACTACACCGCCTCCCTGGTGGGCGCGGCTCTTGCCGCCGATGCGGTGGAGATCTGGACTGATGTTGACGGGGTGATGAGCGCTGATCCGCGGTATGTCCCCTCGGCGTTCGTCGTTCCCGAGCTGAGTCTGCAGGAGGCGATGGAGCTCTCCTACTTCGGCGCCGAGGTAATCCATCCGTACACGATGATCCCGGCGGTGGAGCGGCGTATTCCCCTGTGGATCAAGAACACCCTTAACCCCGCCGCCCGGGGTACGCGGATCACCGACCAGCAACCCCAGCGGGACCTCCCGGTGACGGGGATCGCCTCCATCGAAAACGTGGCCCTGATAAACGTTGAAGGAGGCGGCATGCTGGGAATCCCCGGGATCGCCTCGCGGGTCTTCGGCGCCCTTGCCCGGGCTCAGACCAACGTAATCATGATCTCCCAGGCATCCAGCGAGCACAGTATCTGTATCTGCGTGCGGGAGTCCCAGCTGAATCAGGCGTGCCGGTTTCTTCGGGAGGAGCTGACCCCGGAGTTGGAGAGCCGGCGGATCGATCAATTTGAAGAGCAGCCCAGCCTGGAGATCATTGCGGTGATCGGGGGCAGCATGCGGGGTAACCCCGGGATCGCCGGGCGCCTGTTCAGCGCCCTTGGTGAGGCCGGGCTCAATATTCTGGCCATCGCCCAGGGGTCCAGCGAGATGAACATCTCCTTCGTGGTCCGCCGGGAGGATCGCAAGCTGGCGCTGAATGTGGTTCACGACGCCTTTTTCGCGGCGCCGAAGCAGGAGGGCACCCGGTGAGATTTGTCAGTACCAGAAACATGGAAGCCACGCCGGTGACCTTCCCGGAGGCGCTCTTTCGGGGGCTGGCCCCGGACGGCGGGCTGTACCACCCGGTGGATGAACCTGACCTGCGAACGGTGGTCCGGAGCCTTGGTGCGGACGCGTCCTTCGTGGATGTTGCCGGGGCTATGATCCAGGGGCTCTTCGGTGAAGAATACGATGCTGCAGCGGCCCGGGCTCTCGCCCAGGAGTCCTTTCCCTTTGAACCGGTTCTCCGCCCGCTGGAGCCGGGCATCGATATCCTGGAACTCTTTCACGGCCCTTCATGCGCGTTCAAGGACTTCGGTGCCGGGTTTCTGGCGGCCACGATGGAAGCGGAGCTGCGTCGCCGGGGTGGACGGGCGGTGGTGCTCACCGCCACCAGCGGCGACACCGGCAGCGCGGTGGCCCAGGCGTTCCACGGGAGGGACCGGATCGACGTGGTGATCCTGTACCCCTCCGGACGGGTGAGCCCGTTGCAGGAACAGCAGCTTACCACCCTGGGCGGGAACGTCCTCGCCCTGGAGGTGAACGGCTCCTTTGACGACTGCCAGCGCATGGTCAAGGAGGCGTTCGGTGACAGCGAGATCACTGCGGCGGTACCCCTCACCTCCGCCAACAGCATCAACGTGGGGCGTCTGATTCCGCAGAGCTTCTATTATGTCTGGGCGTTTGCCCAATGCAAGGACGAGGTGGAGGACGAACTGCTCTTCTGCGTCCCCAGTGGAAACTTTGGCAACCTCACCGCGGGGGTCCTGGCGTGGCGCTGGGGCATGGCAGTGGCCGGATTCATCGCCGCCACCAACGCCAACGATGTGATACCGGAGTACCTGCGGACGGGGGTCTTCACCCCCCGGGAGTCAATCCACACCCTGGCCAATGCGATGGACGTGGGCAATCCCAGCAACTTCGAGCGGCTGCAGCAGATCTTCGGGGGGTTCGTTCCGGCGACGCTGCTCACCGGACGCGGGGTGGACGACGCCGCTATCCGCGCCACCATGGCCGACGTGTATCGCTCAACAGGGATGATCGTCTGCCCCCACACCGCCACGGGGATTCACGCCGCCCGGCAGCGAAGGGCAGAGGAACCCGGCAGTGACATGCGGATCATCACCCTGGCCACCGCCCACCCCGCCAAATTCGTGGAGGTCTGCGAGGATGCGCTTGGGGTGAGTCCGGAGATACCCTCCCGTCTTGCCCGCCTGATGGAACGCACGAAAGTGGCGTTGCCGGTGGATCGCTCCGCCGCGGCGCTGAAGAAGGTGCTTCTGGAGCGGTTCAGCTACTCCACGTAGAGCCGCATCAACCCGGGGGCCTGGCGGCGGCGGTGCTTCAGGTAACTCCGATAAACCCGGCAGGCCCGGTAGTAGCCGTCGGGGCCGCGGTAGGTTGAGCTCAGATCGCAGCGATAGACCTCAAGGAGTCGCGGAAACAACTCCGACGACATCACCGGGTCACGGCGGTGCTCTGGCAGCCGCTCCAGCGCCCCCGGCATCATGTGATGGCGAATGAGCCACTGCACATCCCGGATCAGCTCCCGGGGAAACTCCAACCGTCCCAGAATCTTCCCCGCCAGGTCCGCGCCGATATCCGCGTGGTTGGCAAAGCGGTGGACGCCATCCGGCCGGGCGTAGGGTTTGCCCGCGTCGTGAAGCAGCAGTGCCAGGGAGACCCGTAGGTCCCACCGCTTGCGGTAGCGCATCGTCTCCACCGTGTGCCGCCAGACGTTACCCTCGGGATGCCCTTCTTTGCTGTGGTCGGTGGTATCCATCAGGGCCAGCTCCGGCAGGACCTGATCCAGATAGCCCCCGGAGCGCAGCAGCTCCAGCCCCCGGGCAGAAAACGGCCCGGTGAGAATCTGCGAGAGCAGCAGGCGGTGGAACGCCGCCGGCAGGGCAAGGTCTGGCTGCCAGGGCGTTGGGGGTGCTGCCGGGACAAAGGGGAATCGCGAGCACAGTAGCGCCGCCTCAAGGGCGTGTAACCCCGGAACCGGGAGGGCGTCCTCGTCCCGGGCCATTCGCTGCCGGGCCTCCTTCAGGAGCGGATACAGCTCGTGGGGGTCGGAGAACGCCCGCCGGTGGGGGTCGTAGCTGAACTGCAGTAGCGGATGCTCCGATTCTCCGATGACCTGGGCGGTATCGCCGTCGTTGCTGCGTATCAGGATCTCTCCCTCGTCGTGGGGAACCAGAAGGTCCCATCGGGGCAACCCGGGAAACCGCAGCGTTTCAAAGACCCGGGCCAGATCCGTCACCGCCAGGTCCGCTTCCATGGTGGTAACCGCCCCCGGTCGCACCCCGAAGAACACCTCCAGCGCGCTCACCCCAACCAGGCGGTACGGCAGGGCCTGTCGATCCAGAGTTTCCAGTTCAAGAAATGTCCCCGGGCGGTGCTGTGTCATCGCAGTTCAAGATACCAGCGCCGGCCCCGGAGGGTCCACTTGAATAACCGCACCGGTTTCCCGATTCTATCTGGGGCGGGTGTGGGTGATCATGGTACGGTTATGCTGGCGAACCCTCGTTCCGTCTGGCCGGAAAATGCGGTAGGGTAGGTGCATGCAGTGTATTCTTCTGCCTCCCCTCTCCCGGGAGGAAGCGTTACATAAGATGGTGGCCCGTCTGGTTCAGGGCACTGACCTTGAGGAGGAGCGGACCTACACCGCCGTGCTCGAGCGGGAAGCCACGCTGTCCAGCCGGGTCTCCCCGCAGATCGCCATGCCCCACGCAATTCTCCCGGAACGTACCGAGACGCTGGTAATCCTGGGTATCTGCCCCGACGGGATAGATTGGGACAGCCGGGACGAGCCGATACAGATCCTGGTACTGCTGGTGGGACCGGAGGCAACCCACCTGGAAACGATGGCAATTCTGGCGCGGCAGCTCCAGTCGGAGAGCGTGGTGGAAGCGCTGCTGGGCGCCGCCACCGAGGATGAGGCCCAGCGGATTCTCTCCGGAAAGGACACCCACCGGGCCACCAGGGGTCACCGGGCGCAGGCGGTGACCGCCGCCACCGTTGCCCACGCCGCGGAACTGGCCCGGGTTCTCCCGAACGACCCCATCGTCGTCTCGTTTGCCGGTCCGGGGATTCGGGAACTCCTGGGTCCACTGGGAGAGTCGCCCCTGGCGGAGCGGACGCTGCTGGTGGGGCCGGCCGCGGACGACGGGGATTTTCCTGAGTTTCCCCGGGTCCTCTCCATCGACCACTTCGCCGGGGACGGCCGGGACCGGGCGCTGATGACGCTTCTGCCGCTGGTTGCTACGGGGATGCTCAGCGCTGGCGCCGAGGTGATCCTCCTGTCAGGCCGCAACGAAGAATCCGGTCTGGAGGCGGTGCGTCTGGTGGATGTTTCCCGGGACCTACAGGTTCCGGAGGGCCTGGAGGATTCTCACCTGCCAGAGGGGGTTCGCCTGGACGTGGTGATCCGGGCGCTGCACCTCGCTGCGGAGCTGGGAATCCAGGGGCGGGAGGGCAAGTCGGTAGGAACGATCCTTGTGATTGGCGACGACGAGGCTCTGGAAGGGGCAACCCAGCAGATGATCCTCAACCCCTTCGCGGGCTATCCCCCTTCGGAGCGGAACATCCTCGACCCCAGCCTCACCGAGACGCTGAAGGAGCTGGCCAAGATCGACGGGGCGTTCATCATCTCCGGGGACGGCACGATCCGCTCAGCCGGGACGCACCTGGCCGGCAGGCCGGACCCCCGGGAAATGGAAGCGGGGTTGGGGGCGCGCCACGCCGCGGCTCTGGGGATCACCGCGATCGCCGACGTACTGGCGATTTGTCTTTCCGAGTCCACTGGATTTCTGACCCTCTTTCACGGGGGACGGCGCATTACCCGCCGCTGAAGTATTGAGAACCTTGTTGCACCATGTGATCGAATCGGGACCTGATTCGATCATGCAAGAGTTCTCACGCGCCCAGTAGCGCGGCCGTCTTTCCTTCCCTGATATCCTCAATACAGTAGTTCGGAATGCGCATCTTCCAGCGCTCTTTGGCCACTCCCTTCCGCCACCGCACCGGCGGGGTCTGAAGCGCGCCGCACCACACTCTACGAATTGTCTCGGGCACCTCTTTCCCCCGCACCGACAGTCGCCGACCCCACAACTCCCGGAA
>SKHA01000014.1 GCA_007117185.1 Spirochaeta sp.
AGGCGTCGCCGTGGTTCGGCACCGCATCGATCAACAGAGCCAGGGCGGCAGCCCCACCGTCGTGGTGGCGGTACTCCAGGCTGCCCTGATACTGCGGCACCCGGGTGAACCCGTGGTTCTCGCTGAGATAGCGCAGCATCTCGATATCCGGTTGAATCCCGTTCTCCAGCTTGCGGTACAGTTTGAGAAAGAGGCGGTCACCGTACAACACCGCCGAGTTGGATTGTTCCACCCTGACCACCGACGACGAGATCTCGCCGCTACCGGGAGCCCGCAGGTCCGCAAGGACTTTTCGCAGGGCTCGTCCCCGGGAAACATCGATACTCCCGGTACGCTGCCGCGGGCCGAAGTACGCCAGCAGTTCCTGTCTGAAAACCTCGCTGACCATGCCGTCGTAGAGAATGCCCTCTTCGGTACCGACAGTTACGCTGCCGATGACGCTGCCCGGGTCTTCCAGGTGCAGTACCTCCGCTGCATCTCCGGTTGCCAGTCCGACAGGTACCACGTAGCGTTCGATGGTGTCGTCGGTGTAGGTAACGTCGGTAATGAGAAGCCAGACGGCGGGTTTCTTGCCGCCGAAGGGGATCGTTCCGGTTATGGCCACACCTTTGACCCGTCGTGATTTGCTTCGAAACCAGCGACAGGTGCGCATGTACTGGTACAGCACCTGTTTCTCCAGCGTCTCCCGGAGGGCCGTGTCCAGGGTATCCCACTGGCGCGCCGTAAAGGTGATCCCGCCGTCCGTACCGGAAGCGGCGGTCTCCTCAACTACCGGCGGAATCAGCTCCATCCAGTAGAAGTCGTTACTGCCCATAGTGATGGTGTAGGATTCGTCCCACACCGGAGGAAAGGTGGAGTGGCTGAACACCTCTTCCACCCCGTAACCCAGATAGTCGGTCATGCGCAGATCCACCACCTGGGTGTGACGGGAAAAGTTCACCGCCACCAGGACCGTCTGCTCCTGGTATGAGCGCACAAACGCGAATATCCGGTGGTTACTGGTGGACAGTATTTCGAGGGTTCCCCGGCTGAACGCCGGGAACCGTCGCCGGGTGGCGATCAGCCGCTTCATCCACCATAACAGCGAGGAGCCGTTGGCCTGCTGGGTTTCCACGTTTACCGCTTCAAAGTGATACTCCGAATCGATGATCACCGGGAGGTACAACTGCTGGGGATTCGCACCGGAAAACCCGGCGTTCCGGTCCGGGCTCCACTGCATCGGTGTGCGCACGCCGTCCCGGTCTCCGAGATACACGTTGTCCCCCATGCCGATCTCATCGCCGTAATACACCACAGGGGTACCCGGCAGCGAAAAGAGGAGACTGTTCAGCAATTCTATCCCCCGGCGGTTGTTATCGAGGAGTGGCGCCAGGCGACGGCGGATTCCCAGGTTGATCCGGTGACGGGGGTCCCGACCGTAGGCGCGGTACATGTAGTCCCGTTCCTCATCGGTGACCATCTCCAGGGTGAGCTCGTCGTGGTTCCGCAGGAAGATGCCCCACTGGGAGGTTTCCGGAATCTGCGGTGTCTGTTCCAGGATATCGATGACCGGGAAGCTGTCTTCCATCTTCATCGCCATGAACAGGCGCGGCATCAGGGGAAAATGAAACGCCATGTGGCACTCATCGCCGTCGTTCTCGCCAAAGTACGAAACCGCATCTTCCGGCCACTGGTTGGCTTCTGCCAGGAGCATGCGCCCGGGATAGTGCTGATCAACGTGAGTGCGCATCTTTTTCAGAAACTGGTGGGTCACCGGAAGGTTCTCGCAGTTGGTGTTCTCCCGTTCAAACAGATAGGGAATCGCGTCAAGACGCAGCCCGTCCACCCCGAGGGCAAACCAGAAATCGAGCAGTTTGAACACCTCTTTCTGAACGTCCGGGTTGTCGAAGTTCAGATCCGGCTGGTGCGAGTAGAAACGGTGCCAGTAGTACGCCCCGGCGGTGGCGTCCCAGGTCCAGTTGGAGGTCTCGAAATCCTGGAAGATGATCCGCGCTTCGGTGTACTTCTCGGGGGTATCGCTCCAGACGTAATAGTCGCGCCAGCTGCTGCCCGGCGGCGCAGACCGGGACCGTTCAAACCAGGGATGGCGGTTGGAAGTATGGTTGATCACCAGCTCAGTGATGACCCGCAACTGCCGCCGGTGCGCCTCTTTGAGAAAGCGCTTGAAATCCTGCATCGTGCCGTACGCTTCGTGAACGCTCCGGTAGTCCGAAATGTCGTATCCGTCATCGCGCCATGGAGAGGGATAGAACGGCAGAATCCAGATCGCGTTGATCCCGAGGTCTGCCAGATAATCCAGCTTCTCCGTCAGCCCCCGAAAATCACCCATCCCGTCGGCGTTGCTGTCAGCAAAGGATCTGACGTGGAGTTCATAGATGACAGCGTCTTTGTACCAGTCCATGCGTTCGAGATTCATTGTTCCGGGGTTCATTACACAGTCTCCAATACGAAAATGTGCGCCGCCACGTCGGCAGGGCGCAGGGCGATGTAGTTCCAGGTGTCCTGCCAGGTGTAGGAGATCCCGGTGAGAAGATCTCTCACCACAAAGGGCAGCTTCTGCTCCAGCCCCACTGCCGCCGGGGAGAACTCCACCCACCCGCTCTGACCGTTCTGGTAGTCCATGTTGACGCAGACCAGGATGACATTGTCGCCCTCGTCGGTGCTCTTGCTGTAGCAGAGGAGACGGTTGTTGTCCACGCTGTGAAAGCGAAGGTTACGGTTGCTCTGCAGAGCGGGGTTGGTTCGGCGAATTCCGTTAACGGCGCTGATCAGCGGGGCCAGCGAATAGGTCTCATCGAGTCTCCAGGAGTGGATCTCGTATTTCTCCGAGTTCAGGTATTCCTCGCTGCCGGGACGTGCCGGAGTGGACTCCTGCAGTTCGAATACGGGACCGTAGATCCCGTAGTTGGAGCTGAGGGTGGACGCAAGAATGAAGCGGGCCACGTGAGCGGCGCGTCCACCGGACTGGAGGTCCTCGTGAAGGATGTCCGGCGTATTTGGCCAGAAGTTGGGCCGGAAGAACTCCGCGGGAGCCCCTCTGGTCAGTTCGGTGAGGTACTCCTGGAGCTCTGCCGGGGTGTTTCTCCAGGTGAAGTACGTATAGGACTGGGTAAACCCGCCTTTGGCCAGGCGGTACATGCGCCGGGGCCGGGTGAACGCTTCGGCCAGGAAGATCACCGTTGGATCCTGGTGATGCACTTCAGCGATGACCCAGTCCCAGAACGGGAACGACTTGGTGTGGGGGTTATCTACTCGAAATACCGTGACACCCTGGGCGATCCAGTACAGAAAGATGTCCCGGAGTTCTTCCCAGAGGGCCTTCCAGTCAGGTGACTCGAAGTTGAGGGGGTAGATGTCCTGATACTTTTTGGGCGGGTTTTCCGCGTACTGCACCGAGCCGTCCGGGCGCTGCACAAACCACTGGGGGTGTTCCGTCACCCAGGGGTGATCCGGTGAGCACTGAAAGGCGATATCCAGGGCTATTTCCAGGCCCGCCTCTTTTGCCGCCGCAACGAGAGCACGAAAATCCTTGAGGGTGCCCAGTTGTGGATGGATCCCACGGTGTCCTCCCTCCTTCGACCCGATCGCCCAGGGAGACCCGGGGTCGTCCGGTCCCGCTGTCACCGCGTTGTTCTTTCCCTTCCGGGCGGTCACTCCCACCGGGTGAATGGGGGGGAGATAGAGAATGTCGAACCCCAGCCGGGAGACATAGGGCAGGCGGTTGATGACATCACGGAACGTCCCGTGGCGGTGAACGTTATCGGTGGCCGACCGGGGAAACAGCTCGTACCACGCGCTGAACCCTGCCAGTTTGCGGTCTACCCACACCTGCAGCGGTGTTGCCAGGGTAACCGCATTCGTTCGGTCGGGCAGACGATCAACCGCCTGGATCACCCCTGCGTCCAGGGCGCGATCGATGCGGGACTGCAGGAGGTTGGAACGCTCTTCCAGAAACGCCGCCGCTTCCGCAAGAAGGCGTGCAGCGCTGCCACTGCCCCGCTCTGCCACCGTCCGCAGATGGTCCGCCCCTACCAGCAGGTCCACCTCCTCAACGATTCCGGCAGCGGCTTTTTTGCGCAACCCCTCCCGCCAGGTCAGCAGGTGGTCAACCCAGGCAACCACGGTATACTCCCATGGACCAACCTCATCGACGGAAAAGGAAGCGCCCCACCGGTCGTTACCCTGGTCGGTCATGGCAACCTCGTTCCAGCGGCCTTTGGATCCCCGGCGGTAGCGAGCGACAACACGAAGCATGTCGTGGCCGTCGCACAGCACATCTGCGGTGACGGTGATCAGTTCTCCAACGACCCGTTTGACCGGATACAGGCCGGCGTCCACCTGCGGTTCCACTCGATCGATGACGACTCGTTTTGTCCCTGCCTGGGGTGTTGTTACTGCCATAGGGGTAATTCTACACGATCCCGGACGCAATGTTGAGGGTGGGTCAGCGGTTTATTGCCGGAAGGGTGACAGTGACCTCCGTCCCGGAACCCACGACGCTTTCAACGGTGATCCGGCCGTTCTGGCGTTCCACCAGGTCGCGGCACAGGGCAAGACCAAAACCACTGCCCCGTTCTCCCTCCGTACCGGTTGTTCTGGTTCGGGACCCCACATCAAAGAGCGTCGCCAGCAGGTCCGGGGGTATTCCCACCCCGGAATCCCGGATGACAATCGTTCCTTCGCCGTGGCCCTGCAGAATCCACTCAACTGCCACTGTTCCACCGGTGCCGGTAAACTTGACGGCGTTGTTCACCAGATTCTCAAGAACAACCCGGATCATGTTGGGATCCGCTAGGACCCTGAGGTTGTCGTCACCGGAGAACTCCATCTCGATTGATTTCGCCTGGGCAGCGCTGCGGTACGACTCCATGACCTCCACGGCGACAACGGTCAGGCTCACCGGAATGGGGACGACAGTCAGCCCCCGGGACTGCACCCGGGCCCATTCCAGGAGGTTTTCCAGCATGCGCATTAACCCCCGGGAGGTACTCTGGAGGGTCTGGAAAATCTCTTCCACCGTCTCCGGTGGATAACTCCTTACGTCAGAAGCGGCACCGTTGCAAATGCTGGCGATGCCCGCCATGGGCCCGCGCAGATCGTGGGCGATGATGGAAAAGAAGCGGTCCTTCACCGCATTTGCGGTGCTCAGTTCGGCGGTACGCTCCTGAACGGTGGCTTCAAGTTTGGCGTTCTGTCGCCGCAGAGATCTGGTTCTCAGGGAGTATGCCAGGACCCCCATGGAGAGCAGCAGCAGAATCACAGCAGAGACAAAGAGTCGGGTCTGCCAGAACGGCGGGGTAATCACGATGGTGCGAACCGCCACGGCGGGGCTGATATTGCCTCGGGCGTCGATTCCGATCACCTCGAAACGATACGTTCCCGGGGAGAGGTTGGTGTAGTTTGCCGTGTTTGACTGTCCAGCGTCGATCCAGCGCTCATCAAGCCCGGCCAGTCGATACTGGTAGCTGTTTCGTCCGGGGACGGTAAACTCAAGGACTGCAAACCTGAACCCGAGGGCGTTCTGGCGATAGTCCAGTTGGAGGGGGTCCTCGTTCCTGAGCACCCCGGAGACAAAGGTATCGGTGATGACAGTACGCGGCGATACCGTACCGTGACTGCGGCGCTGCGGAACAACCCTGATCACCTCAGAGAACCCTCCAAAGAGCAGCGCACCGTCGCTGTCACGCAGCGATCCCGTAGAGAACTCCCGCAGGTGCAGGCCATCCCGCTCGTCCAGCAGGGAGATTTCGCCGCTGTCCGGGTCCAGGACGTTCATACCGTTGGGCGTGGCGATGTACAGACGGCCGTCATTGCCCTCCTGCAGCGCCGTGACGGTATTGGTGGACAGGCCGTTCACCGTTGTGTAGTGGCTGAAGGTTCCGCTGGCGCGGTCGAAGCGGTTCAGCCCGCCGCTGCGGGAACCAACCCACAGGGTCCCCCGGGAATCGATCAGGATGTTGCTGGTGTTGCTGGCGCTGATCCCCCGGGTGTTATCGGGGTCATAGAGAAATCGCTGAAAGCTGGTGGCGTCCGGGAGCAACCGGTTGAGACCGTCGTTGGTGGCCACCCAGAGCGTGCCATCTCGATCGAACGCAAGGTCGTAGACCAGGTTGTTGGAGAGGCTGCCGGGGTCTTCCGGTAGGTGTGAAAAGGCCACTGCAGGCTCGGTACTCCGGGGGTCCCAGCGAAACACCCCGTTACTGTAGGTCCCGATCCAGACGTACCCCCGGGGGCCGCGGATCATGCGGTACACAATGGGGTCGGGAACGATATCCAGCAGCTCGAAGCGGCCAGGCCCGGTGCCTTCCGGAGGATAGTAGCGATTGATCCCTCCGTGAGTGGAGACAAGTACAGTACCCTCCGGCTCCGCAAGCAGTCCGTTGACGATTCCGTTGCTGATGGCGCCGGGGTCATGGGGATTCGGGAGATACTGTCTGATCCGCCCGGATTCGCGATCCATCACGTTGAGTCCGCCGTTCTGCAATCCGATGTACAGATCGCCCCTGGGGTCGTGGCGCATCATCACGTGGACCTTTCCCGTCCCCGGCCGATACTCCTGCGGTAGTTCCGGTCCAAGAAACCGGAAGCTGAGGCGACTGCGATCCACCTTGCTGATTCCGTTGCCGTTGGTCCCTACCCAGAGGATCCCTGATGCGTCCTCGAAGATCGAATAGACTACGTCGTGGGCAAGGCTGTGGGATACCCCGGGCTGGTGTCGGTAGGTGTACTGTTGTCCCGTTTCAGGATCCAGAACCACCAACCCCCCGCCCCAGGTGGCGGCGAGAACCAGCCCGTCCCGGGTTACCCTGACGGCATATACCCGGTTGTCACTCAGGGGATACTCCCGGGTCTCCCCGGTGTCGCTGTCGAAGCGGATCAGGCCGGCGTCCCAGACGGCCAGCCAGAGTGCTCCCCCCGCGTCCTCGTCGATGGCCATCACGTAGGGAGATGAGAAGTGCTCCGCCCCCCAGGTGGTAAATGCAACCCCTGTCGGGGCGGCAGGTTCCGGTGAGACCCGTGAGAGGCCTCCCAGGGACCCGACCCACAGCCCGCCCCGGCTGCTCCGGAAAACCGAACGCACCGTGTTGTGAGGCAGACCGTCAGCAGTGTCGGCATGGAGGAACCTGGTGAAGACGCCCTCTTCGGGGCTGTCCAGGCGGTTCAGTCCGCCCAGGGTGGCCACCCACAGCGTTCCGCTGTCGTCTTCGGTGATTCCGGTAACGACGTTATTGCTGAGTGACCGGTGCTCTCCTTCGGCATGGGAAAAGGGCGTGAAAGCGCCGGTAGCGGTGTCGTAACGATCAAGACCGCCGTAGGTACCCACCCAGAGGGCACCGTCAGCCCCGAAGTACGCCGTCTGTACCAGCTGATTGGAGAGAGAGTCCCGATTGAACGGCTCGGCGGTGATCACGTCCATGGTGTAGCCGTCGTAGCGGTGGAGCCCCGCCTGGGACCCGAACCAGAGAAACCCCGTCTCGTCCTGCAGGACGATTGAGACGGAGGAGTTCACCAGTCCGTCCCGATAGGTGATCTGGTCAAACTCCCAGCTGCCGTCGAGACCACTGGTGAGTTCACCCTGCACCACCGCCGGGAGAACAAACAGGAGACAACCGATGCAGACCCAGCGAGAAAGTTTCCTGTTCATTTGTAGTAAGTGTAGCGCGGTTTACCGGTTCCGTCACGGTACATTTGACAGAAATGCGCGGCCCTATCTATACTCACCGTCACATTCAGGTCCCTACGGAGTAATCCTATGCACACGTTTCTGCCCCAGGCCTATTTCCAGAAGACGTTCGTTCCTTTCAAGGATGCCAATGTCTCGGTGGCAACTCACGCCCTGCACTACGGTACCGCCGCGTTTGGCGGAATGCGGGGTCTGCCGGACCCGGAAAACCCGAAAAATATCCTTCTCTTTCGGCTGGACCGTCACGCCCGGCGGCTCAGCAACAGCGCCCGGTTCATGCATTACGACCTCCCTGCCGACGAGATCCAGCAGATCCTGGTGGAGTTCGTGAAGCGGAACGCCCCGACTGTCCCCTTTTATATCCGCCCGCTGGTGTATACCTCTGATCTGGGAATCGCCCCGCGGCTGCACAGTGTTGAGAAGGACCTCCTGGTGTATGGACTCGAGCTGGGGGACTATCTCTCGCCGGAGGGAGTCTCCTGCCGGATCAGCTCGTGGTACCGTCAGGAAGACCGCAGTCTACCCCTCCGCGGCAAGATCAGCGGTGCGTACATCACCTCGTCGCTGGCCAAAACAGAAGCGGTGGAAAGCGGTTTCGACGAAGCGATCCTCATGAACACCCGGGGAAAAGTGTGCGAAGCGTCGGGAATGAATATTTTCCTGGTCAAGGACGGCAGGATCATCACTCCCGGTGTGGACGAGGATATCCTTGAAGGGATCACCAGGGACGCAGTGCTGCGTGTCGCTGCGGACATGGGCTACCCCGTTGAGGTGCGTTCGGTGGACAAGACGGAGCTGCTCATCGCCGACGAGGTGTTCCTGAGCGGAACCGCCGCCCGGGTGACACCGGTCAAGCGGATCGAGAACTACGTTCTCCCTGCAGAGAAGCCGGTTACCACCGCCCTGCGGGAGAAACTGACCGCCATCACGGAGAATCGCGAGCCGGCGTATCGGGAGTGGGTACAGGTTATCTCCCTGCCCTGACCTCTTTGGCGCGGGCGTCGGCCAGACGGTTCAACAGTTTGCGAACCTCCGGGACCCCGGGGATGGAGTAGCCCGCGGCGGTGGTTCCGACGCCCACCTTGACTGAGACACTTCCCTCGGGCAGAGCCAGGAACATGTACTCGTCGGTAGCGTCGTCGCCAATGGCGATGGCAAACTCGTAGTGCTGCTGCTCCAGGAAATGGTGAACCACCCGCCCCTTGTTGATGTGCACCGGCTTGACCTCCAGCACACGGTTGCCATCCAGTACAGACAGGTCCAGATTGGCGGTGAGGGAGATGATCGTCTCCCGGAGTTCCGCCAGCCGCACCGTTGCCAGTTCCGGTTCGGCGTTACGGTAGTGCCACGCCAGGGAGAAGTCCTTTTCTTCCAGCATCGCCCCGGGGGTGCGGTCCACCATCCGCTGCATGATCGGACGGATCGATTCCTTCCACTCCGGTTTCTGCAGGGACGCTGCGTGCCATTCGCCGTTGCGTTCCCGGATCCACGCCCCGTGGCCGGCGCCGATGGGGACACCATCTTCCAGCGACGCTACCCGGCCGGCGAGACCTTCGCGCACGTGGTCGGCTACTCCACCACCGGCCGCAGCCGGACCGGGATCGAGCGCTCCTTCAACGACGCGCTGGCACGGAC
>SKHA01000044.1 GCA_007117185.1 Spirochaeta sp.
CTGGAAGAACGATGAAGTGGCGTGGCTGGCTGGTAGTTCTGCTCCTTGTTCCGGCGTGGGAACTACTGCGGCGGGGCGCTGCGGTATCGCCGCAGCTGATGCCACCGATCGCCGAGATCCTTGGCGCCCTGGTTGACGGGGTAGTGGCGGGGTCGCTGCCGGCGCAGGTGGCCACCTCGCTCTTTTACATCGTTCTGGGAATGGCGGCGGCAGTTGCAGCGGCTCTGCTCACGGTGGTACTCACCGCGATCTCCCCGGTCCTGGACGAGGCGTTCTCCAACCTCGGGGCGCTGCTGCATCCGCTGCCGGGGATCGTCCTGCTGCCGGTTATCGTGCTCTGGGCGGGGATCGGGCCGGCGGCGGTGCTGGTGGTGATCTTTCACAGCGTATACTGGCCGGTCCTGACAAACCTTCACGCCGGATATCGCAGTATTCCCGGGACATGGCGCATGGTGGCGAATAACTTCGGCGTCAGGGGCGGTCGGTTCGTTCTTGAGGTGGCGCTGCCGGGGATGACACCCTACCTTCTGGCGGGGGTGCGCATCGCCTGGGCCCGGGCGTGGCGGGCGCTGATCAGCGCGGAGATCCTTTTTGGCGCCGTAGCGGGTGCGGGCGGTCTGGGGTGGTACATTCACTCCCGTCGGGTGTTCATGGATACGTCGGGTCTCTTCGCGGGGATCATCGTCATAATGGCGGTGGGAAGCATTGTGGAGAGCGTAGTCTTCCGCGTTCTTGAGACGGCGACGGTCCGTCGCTGGGGGATGAGCACGTGACCGGTCAAGTCAAAGGTAGGGATCCCCTGCTGGAGGTGCGGAACGTCTGTCTCACCTACTCCGGCAGCCGCCCCGGGGAGGACACGCGGGTCCTCTCGGACTTCTGCCTCTCCATCGCTCCCGGCGAGCTTGTGTGCCTGCTGGGCCCGTCCGGGTGCGGCAAAACGACGGCGCTGAAAACCGTTGGGTCTTTTCTCCGACCCCAAAGCGGCACCGTTCTGCTGCAGGGACAGCCGGTGAGTCGCCCGGACCCGCAGCGGGTGATGGTATTTCAGGATCAGGACCAGCTCTTTCCCTGGAAAAACGTCCTTCAGAACGTTCTGTTCGGGCGGCGCCCCGCCCAAGCCACCGTGGCTGCGGCACAGGCGCTGCTGGACGAGGTGGGGCTGGGCGAGGCGGCTCGCCGATACCCGCACCACCTCTCCGGAGGCATGCGCCAGCGGGTTGCCCTCTGTCGGGCTCTGCTGGGCAATCCTCAGCTTCTCCTCCTGGACGAGCCTTTTGCCGCGGTGGACGCGCCGCAACGACGGGAGCTGCAACAGCTGCTCCTGCGCCTGCTCAGGGAACACCCGGTAACGGCGCTCTTTGTGACCCACGATATCGAGGAGGCACTGACTCTGGGGTCCCGGGTGGTGGTGATGGACCGGCAGGGGCAGATTCTCCTGGATACTGACAAGACCTCCCGGGAGGTGGTTGAAGATGCGGTTGACCAGGCGTTCAGAAACCGTTGACAAGGTGTTCCCCCGGGAACGTATTCGTTGGTCTACTGCGGCAATACTCCTGCTGCTGGTCACCGCTCTTCTTCCAGCGGAAGGGTCGCTATGGTGGGGACCGCGGGTGAACGCCGGGTTTGCCCTGGGCAGCGGGAGCGGGTACTGGGACTGGACCACCCCGGTGCAGGCGGGCTCGTTTCACCCGGGGTTTTCCGCCTCGGGCGGTCTGGAGGTTCGTCGTACCGCTGGTTCGACGCTGGAGTTCAGCGCCGGGTTGCTGGCGGCCACGGCGGTCACTTCACAGAAGGTTGACGGTCGTACCATTACCTACCGCGAGCACTCATTGCGGCTTCCGGTTCTTGCCCACGTTGGCACCCCCCTGGGGGCGGGTCGTCTGGCGGTGGTGGTGGGGCCCACGCTGGCGGTTTTGCCCTGGGAGGCAGAGCGGGTGGAGGACGGTTCGCCGTCCCTGCGCACCAGCGCCGGAGCGCAGTCTCCCCTGCAGGTTGGCGTGGAAGCGGGGGTTGAGTGGGGGGTTCCGGTGACGTCGGAACGACGAGTGGTGCTGGGGCTGCGCTTTGTCCATCTGATGGTCAGTCCGGAGTACCCCTGGGTTGAGTCCAGCGCTGGAAACACCAGGATCGACCGTCTGGACCTCAGCGTGGCACTTCTCCAGAGCGTGGGTGACGCCGCCGAGGCTGCGCCACGGCCACCACCACACCCTCGGCCACAACAGATCCCGCCCCCGGGAAGGTTCCGCCTGGGGCTGGACCTGGCTGCGGCAACGGCGATCGGTACCGGCAAAGCCCACTGGGACTGGTACGGCGGAGGGGCAGTGCACCGTCTGGTGCCACCAGGTGGCTCGGCCGGGGTATATCTGTCTGTTCCCCTGACTGACAGTTTTGCCATCGCCACCGGCGGCCGCTACGCCATCAATGCTACCGTCATGGAGGCGAATGGAACGGAAGGGCGCTATCGCCACGATTCGGTAGAGGTTCCCCTGCTGGCAGAACTGCGGGTGGCACCGTTGGTGATCTGGGGCGGCCCGGCGCTGGTCTGGCTGCCGGCAGCGGCCACCCTCTCGCCCGCGGGGGCTTTCGCGGTGGCCACGGGAACGCCGGCGCGGTCCCTGCACCCCGGGATGGATGTGGGCCTCGGGGTGGAATACGGCGCGGTCCGGACGTTTGCACGCTACGTCACCTTCCTCACCTCGCCGGACTACCCGCGAATGGACGACCACCCGGCAGCGGATTTACGCTGGCACCGCTTCGAACTGGGGCTGACGTGGTACCTGCTACGATAGGTGCTACCACTGCAGCCGGTATATCTCCACGTAGTGGGGACCGCGCTGCATGAACGGTACAAGGCGCATCCCGTAGATGGGCGCTTCGAAGCGGGTGACCAGCTCGGCGTGATCCTGAAGGATCTCAAGCAGATCCGGGTAGAAGCGGTGGGGGTTACCGTAGACATCGTTCCACACCGGCCGCTCCCGGTAGATCAGCACCAGCTCATCTGCCGGCAAAACCACCCACTGCACCCTCTCGTTGTGGAGAAACATCGCCAGGGGCCGCTGGAGCAGTTCCGGGGGAGCATCATCCACAGGCGGCAGCCCCCCCAGGTCACGCCACACCCTGATCTCCCCGGGTCCGAAGGCGAACGCGCTGTTCAGGTTCGTCAGCGCGATCTCTCCCGGGGGAATGACCTCTCTTATCGGGGCGATGTAGCGCTCATACCGGTGCGGATACCATCGAGCCAGCTCCACCCCCAGCTGCACCGCCGATATCACCGCCAAAGCCGAAACGAGCACCACCACCGGAACAGAGGCCACTCTGCCAGGAGGAACCCGGTTCTCTGCCACCAGGGCAGCGGTCACGTAGATCCACGGGAAGAGAAAGACCACCCCCGGGGGGCTGTACTTCCCAACCATGAAGATCCCCGCAGCGACAGCGAGCACCGAAAGTGCTCCCCGCCGACCGGCGCCTCCCCCTGCTCCCAGCAGCCCCAGGGGAACCACCAGGGCCAGTACTGCGAACTGCAGCGCCACCGGAGGAAGATAGTAGGTGCCGGCTACCCCCGTGGCAAGCTTGTAGAAGTACTCCCTGAACAGCGCCAGCCGCTGCAGCGGTCCGGCGGTGACGCCCACCGACTCACCGAAGGCGAGATAGTTTCGCAGAAAATCTCCGTCCAGAGCGTAGCTGGCGGCAACCGCCAGGAGGGCCCACCCTGCCAGGACCGCGGTAAAGACAAGAACCCGCCGCAACGGCCGCTCCCGCGATGGAACCCAGGGAAAAACCCCGCAAGCGGCGATAAACGCGTTGGGGTGGATGAAGATGGAGACGCCGATGACCGTAGCCGCCGCAGCCACAGACCCGGTGCGGACCAGAAGCAGCACCGCCGCCACCATCACTACCGTGATGAGCGCCTCCTGCCGGCCCAGGTGGCTGATGGAGAACAGCTGCGGATCCAGCGCCAGCGCGACTGTTACCGCCAGCACCACCCAGCGCCGCACCCCCAGACGTAGCAGCAGTGCGGCGACGGTACCCACAACCCCGATTCCCGCGATCAGCGAGGGCAGCCGAGCCGCAGGCGCGGCCCACCACCGCGTCACCAGGGGGCCCTGCAGCAGATGAAAAAGTGTCTTCAGGGCGTGGGGATGGCGCGGGGTCAGCCGAAAGAACTCTTCTGTCGCGCCCCCGCTCCACATGGTGCGGCTCAGCGACGCCAGCCACGCCTCGTCAGAGTGGACGAAGGGGTACCACGAGAGACTCCAGAGGTGGAGCGCCAGATACAGCACGGCGATCACGCCTGCCCAACGGAGAAACCGCCCTTCTTTGCCCAAAACGCCGTCTCGTGTCACCGTACACCCCACGGTACGTTGCCCTATCAGGTCAGAATAGAAAAGGCCCGCAGTGCCAAGTGTTCTCCGAGTGAAGGAGACGAATCCCCTTCACTCGGAGAACACGCCGTATCGAGGAAGAAAATCATGCGTACCAGGGAAGATTGGGGTGCATTCTCAATGTGAAAGTCGTTCCGACTCTCACATTGAGAACTGCTGCCCCGGTGCTACTGCACCGGGGGCACCCCGTACCGGTTGATACCAGTTCGTCAGCTTGTGACGGTGGGAAACCCGTTGTTGGTCCAACCCCGTGGAGCGGTCCGCGGGGTACCCATACCATAGATGAGAGAAACAGCGTCATACCCCAGCAGGTTCAGCAACGCGATCGCCTGGTTTGACATCTGGCCACTGTAACAGTAGACGGCCAGACGACGATCCGTAGGCAGACCGGCAATCAGGTCGCCCATACCGGCGCCAAACGGTACGTTCACAGCACCCTGAATGTGACCCTGGGCGAAGTCGTCCGGGCGGCGAACCGAGACGATCTGAACAGAGGTGTCTCCGGAGTCGACAATCGCTTTGAGCCCTTCTTCGCTGACAAATCGGTTGGCAAAGGGGGTACCCACGTGAGTGGCCAGCTCCTGGTAGTACTCGCGAATCACCGTCATCACTGCGTCGGAAACGCCGTTGTTGAAGCTTGTATCCAGTGGTGTCGCGTCGGTTGTAACTACCGCTTCGTATCCCTCTACCCGAGAGATGCCAAGGTTCCAGCCGGAGTTCACGGACACGGCGTCGATGCCCGCCATCTGCATCAGTACGATAGCCTGCCCGGCGGTCTGACCGGTGTAGCAATGCACGAACACGGTACGATCGGTGGGGATGTGCGGTACCGCTTCCCACATGGCGCTGCTGCCCCAGGGCATGTTTACCGCGCCAGCAATATGACCGGCGTTGTAGTCGTCTGCGCGGCGAATATCGACAATGTACATGTCTTCACCGGCAATGGCGTCAGCGACGAACTGATCCATGGAGACGATGTTGTTCCCACCGGCCAGATCAGCAATGTACCCCGTCACGAAGTCCCGGACGGAGAACGCCGGTGCCGCAGGAGCCGCCTGTGCGGCGGGTTGCTGAGCCGGCGCCGCCGCCTGCTCGCTGCCACCACAGCTCATGAACAGCGCTACGGTGAGCGCAATCAACAGAAACAGTATCTTCTTCATAAAAACTCCTTTTGAGCTCCCTGCCGTCTCCCGGCAGAGGCTGGATTCCATTCGTTGGTGGGGCAGAGCCGTCAGGCCCGCGCCCCGGGGTCTCAGGACTGGTCGGGTGCGCGAAGGGGCACCGCCGATTCAGGTACGAAGACCGGATTCATCGGGTTGGCCGACCACTCCACAAAGGCGCCATCAAACAGCCGCAGATTACGATATCCGGCGTTGTACAACGCCAGGAACGTGGGGGTACCGCGGATCGAGGTCTGACAGTAGATCCACACGTCTTTCTCGTAGTCGATCCCCTGTTCCAGATACTTGATCCGGATGTGATTCACCGGCCGAAACGTCCCGTCACGGAAGTTGTTGCCGATGTAATCGATGTTCAGCGACCCCGGGATGGACCCCTGCAGGTGCTCCTCTTCCGAACGCGTATCGATCAGCACCACCGATGGGTTGGGCTCGTTCAGGTGCGCCCTGATCTCCTGCGCGGTGATCATCATCGACTCATCGGGCGCTGTCGCCTGAAACGTTGCCGGGGTCACCGTGGGAGCGCTGGTACTCAACGTGGCACCCGCGGCCTGCAGCGCCTGGTACCCGCCGCTGACCACCTTGACGTTGTCATGGCCGTAGACCCGCAGGGTCCACCAGAGCCGCGCGGCGTCCATATTGTTGTTGTCGTCGTAGGCGATCACCAGCGAATCGTTGGAGATACCCCGTCGCCCCAGGTTGCGCTCGATCTGCTCTGCCGGTGCCAGCAGCGCCGGGAAGGGCGTCATCACCACGATATCCGCCCGGGATACGTTTACCGCACCCTCTACGTGGCGCTCGATGTATTACGGCATGGAGCGGGTATCCACCAGCACGGCGCTCGCGCCACTGGCCACCAGCGCCAGCGCGTCTGCGGCGCTGAGGATCTCTGTACCGGTCTCACCGGCAGGCTGGGGTGCACAGCCGGAGAGCATCAGGAGGGCCGCCACCGCCGCAATGGCGGCGGTACCGCGAATAAAGCGACTCATAGGGCCACCTCAATCGGGCTGGCTACCAGTTTGTTCAACTGCTCCATCACACTCTTCTTGTCACAGCGGGTAGAGGTCTCCACCACCTCGCCGGCTTTGGTGTAGAAGATCGTCATCGGTTCGATATCGCATCCGAGGCGATCACACAGACTCTTGCCCTTGTACTGGTCGATGACGTTGAGCTTCACCTGCTTGTCGAAGGCGTTCTCGATCTCCTGCATCATCGGTAGCAGTTCCCGGCTTGGTACGTCGATAGCGTTGTAGACGTAGATCAGACCGATCTTCTCTTTCTGCATGATCTGGTTGGCGAACATCTCCGTCTCGGCGATGTACTTCTCAGCGGCCACACCGGCGATAGCGCCGTCACCCACTGCGGTGGCAACCTGCTTCAGTTCCTTCTCGCGAACGTCTCCGCAGGCAAATACCCCGGGGATACCCGTTTCCATGTGTTCGTTGGTGATGACGTACTTGCGCTTGGACATGTTCACCTTGTCCACGAAGATCTCCGTGTTGGGCTCGTACCCGATGAACTCGAAACAGTTGTCCACCTTGACCGGGGTAATCTCCCCAGTCTTGAGGTTCTTCAGGTTCACCGTATCCAGGTGACCCTCGCCCTCGAAGCTGTCCACCAGGGTGTTCCACATGAAGGTCATTTTGGGGTTGGCCAGCGCGGCGTCCCGGGCGATCTCGTTGCAATCCATCTTGGGTTCATCATGGATCACGCTGACGATCACCTCTTTGGCGAACTTGGAGAGGAACGTGCCCTCTTCGATTGCAGCGTCTCCGGAACCGATCACCATCACCGTCTTGCCGGTGTTAGCCGCGGCGTCGCAGGTGGCGCAGAAGGAGATACCCTTGTCGAAGAGGTATTTGTCTTCATTTTTGGCTCTGGTGATTCTGGGCCGTCCACCCGAAGCGATGATCACCGTCTTGGCCTCGTAGGTGGTCCGGAAGGTCTCCACCAGCTTGGTCTCTTCTTCAAGCTCCACGCTCTTCACATCGGTGAGCTTGATCTTGACCCCGAACTTCTTGGCCTGCTTGTGAAACAGCTCCATCAGCCCCAGACCGGAGGTGCCCTCGGGGAAGCCCGGGAAGTTCTCGATCTCGTTGGTGTACGTGGCCAGCCCCCCGATGAGGGACTTCTCGATGAGCAGCGTGTTCAGCCGGGCCCGGCCGCAGTAGATCGCCGCGGTCAGCCCGGAGGGACCGCCGCCGATGATAACCACGTCGTATTGTTCAGTCTTCTTTTCTCGCATTTTCAGAACCTCACATGAAATACTTGACCAGCATCTTGCTGCCCACGATAGCGCCGAGGAAGATAAACACCCCGAAAACCCAGCCCGAGAGGGAGAGGACGGAGATCCCCGAATACAAAGCGCCGATATTGCACCCAAAGCCGATACGGGCTCCGTAGCCCATCAGCAGCCCCCCCAGAACGGCGGCGACTACCTGTTTACCTGTCTTGATCTTCTTGATCTTGAATCCCGAGGCGATCAGTACCGAAAACAGCGCTCCGGCGATGATCCCCAGGTTTCTGATGGTCGGGGGGTCCCGAAAGAACCCCCGCTCAAGGACGGCCAGGGCGCCATCAGAAGAGAAGTAATAGAGCTTCTCCACCGAACCGCCCACAGCCTGATAGATCCAGGCACCCCAGTTGGCGAACGCTGCGGATACTCCCCAGGGACTACCGGTCGCCGCCATGGTGACGATCTGGAATATCGAGAGGAGAACCGCACCGGTGATGTAAGGCCAGGCGTCTTTCAACCACACTTTGTAGTAGTCGTTTGCGGCAATGGTATCCGACAGTTTCTTCAACATAGAGTGCTCCGTAATTACTTCGCCTTCTCGATGACCACTTCCCACTCGCCGTCATCGACCTCTTCGATCTCGACGTTGTGGCCTGCTTCACGCGCCCAGTCGGGTACGTTCTTCATCGCGCAGGAGTGATCAATCTGTACAACCAGCACGTCTCCAACCTCCAGGTCTTCCAGGGCTTTCTGGGCCTTTACCAGCGGGACGGGACACGCTTCACCCAGACAATCCAGTGTTACTTCCTTCATACATACCTCCAAAAAATTTCTCAGTGCGTACTCGCACCTTGTTTTGCTTTAGCGAACTTGTCCGCGGCGATCCACAGCAGGGCGATGATCACCAGCTGAACAGCGATAGCGCCAAACCACCCCAGGACATCCGGCAGGAAGATCCGTGGTGCGGTGGCGATGAAATTGAGCTGCCACCACCCGAACGTTGCCGCCCCGATGAACGAGCCGACCACAAAGAAGACGATGGAGAGCATCTGCATGGTGAACCCTTCACCGACCCGCATCAGCGTTCCTGACGCGCACCCCCCGGAGATCACCATCCCGATTCCGAAGATGAACGCTCCGATGGCTGTGTGAAAGCCGATGGGAGCCACGAAGGCCTGACCGGGCAGCGGTGCGCCCAGCCGGTGAGCACCGTACATCAGCGCCCAGAACCCGACGCTGGTCACCGCCAGAGCGGTGAGAACGGCCTTGGTGAGGTTTGTGCCACCGGTGAGGTAGGGGTCACGCAACGAGGCGGTAAAGCAGAACCGGGCTTTCTGCAGGATGTACCCGAAAATGATCCCGGTGAACCAGAAAAACCCCAGCGTGGGGTTCTGCAGCAGCATTGCTGCTCCGATTGCCAGGATCGCCAGGCCGGTGAGAATACCCAGGGGGATGGTGCTGGCTTTTTTCTTTCTGCTCCGGGATGA
>SKHA01000384.1 GCA_007117185.1 Spirochaeta sp.
CCGGCCCGCACGAAAGGCCCGCACGAAAAGAAGTTATTTGACAGATCTCTCATCTGGACCTAAACTGGGAGGCGATAAAATAATTCTTCTGGAGGTGCCTTATGGCAACAGTACAGCTGAAAGACCTGAACAAGGTCTATGACAACGGGTTTCACGCGGTCAAGGACGCAAACATCGACATCAAGGACCGGGAGTTTGTCGTTCTGGTCGGTCCGTCCGGGTGTGGCAAGACCACAACCCTCAGAATGGTAGCCGGTCTTGAGGACATCAGCAGCGGCGATCTGATGATTGACGACCGCAAGGTCAACGACATCCCCCCGAAAGACCGGGACATCGCGATGGTGTTCCAGAATTACGCTCTCTACCCCCACATGACTGTCTACGACAACATGGCGTTCGGTCTCAAGATCCGCAAGTTCGAGAAGTCAGACATTCAGGCCAGGGTCAACGAGGCGGCGCGCATCCTCGATATCGAGGCACTGCTGGACCGTAAACCCAAGCAGCTCTCCGGTGGTCAGCGCCAGCGCGTCGCCGTCGGTCGTGCCATTGTGCGTCACCCCAAGGTGTTCCTCTTTGACGAACCCCTCTCCAACCTTGACGCCAAGTTGCGTGTTCAGATGCGCGCGGAGATCTCCAGCCTTCACAACCGCCTGCAGGCCACGATGATTTACGTGACCCACGATCAGGTTGAGGCTATGACCATGGGCGACAAGATCGTGGTGATGAAGGACGGAATCATCATGCAGATCGGTGATCCCCTCACGTTGTACAACTTTCCGGTGAACCGCTTTGTGGCCGGGTTTATCGGGTCACCTCCCATGAACTTCATGACCATGAAGATTACTGAAGAAGGCGGCAAGATTTACTGTGACGAAGGTAACTTCAAGATGCAGCTTACCGACGATGTAGCCGAGGTCGGCAAGCGGTACATTGGCAAGGAAGTTGTCTTTGGCGTCCGCCCGGAAGACCTGGAATACAACGACAGCGCCGCCGATGGAATGTGCATCACCACCACCGTGGAAGTGGTAGAGCCCCTGGGAGCGGAGATCCACATGTACGTCAGTACCGGCAAGCACCAGATTGTGGTACGGGTTCCGCCAACGGTTCTGCTGTCAGTTGGGGCCAAGGCCCGGTTCATTCCGGACATGAAGAAGGTCATTCTCTTCGACCTGGAGACTGAACAGGCGCTGAACGTCGACCTCAAGTAATTCCGTAAGAAGCCTCCTGGTTGCGGCGTTGCCGCAGCCGCGAGGTAACCTGTTTCGAAAACGGACTGGATTCCCACTACAAGGTGGTTGCCAGTCCGTTTTTTTTCTATACTGATAACAATAACGTATGCAGGCAGCACTGGCACACACCACCCAACTGATAGAAACCCTCAGAGAGATCGCTGGCGAAACAGAGACGGTATTTCTTGAGCTGGCGGACGTACTCCCTCGTCTGGTCCATGAGATGCAGGAGAGCTTCACCCGGTCCGAGCAGGAGATGCAGGCCCTGGATCTGAGTGGCTCCGGTCGTGACAGCGACTGCCAGGTCTGCGATATCCTCAGTCTGACCAGAGAGACCCTGAGCCGCTGGTCCCGAACGTTTGTCGAGATGGAAACCCGGGACAACGAGCTCTTCCGCCAGCTGAGAGACGGAATCGGCCATCTCGAGGGCATCTCATCCTCAATTGACCAGATCAAGGGCGACAGTGAGGATATGGAGCTGGTCTCGATCAACGCGATGACCGTTGCCCTGAAAGCCGGTAACGCCGGGCGCGCCTTCAGCTACATAACAGAGGAACTGAAACGCCTGTCCAGCCGTACCATCACTCTCACTGAAGAGATCACCCGGTACGGTCAGGACCTCATCCGGACGTTCACCTCCTTTGAGAAGGAACTTGAAGAGACCGGCGACTCCCAGCGAAAGATCCTGGCCAGTTTCCAGGAAAAGATTGCCCGAAGCATCGACAATTTTGCTCTGCTGGTGGATGCAATTGTCGCCCGTTCTCAGGAACTCCACCAGCAATCCCGGCATCTTCAGGACCCGATCCACCGGATGATGGAGACGATTCAGCTGCAGGACATCATTCGCCAGTCCATCGACCACATCATCGTCGCTCTGGAGGTAATCAAGCCGGAGGAGCAACTGGAAGACGATGAGGCGCTTCTGGACGAGGTAACCTTTCTGCGTGACATCCCTCCGCTGGCGCAGGCGCTCATCGACGACGTGGCCGGGCAGATCGACGATAGCGTCGCGACGTTCCAGCGCCTGACCGATCAGGCGGAACAGCAACTGGCTGCTCTGGAAACGCAACGGCAGGCGTTCATGGAGGGGCGCTTTACCGGACACGATGGAAAAGAGCTTTCCTTTGAGGTGGTCCTGGAACAACTGTCCAGTGTTCTGGATGAGATCGTAGCCGACCTGGACAGAAACATGGCCCGCAAGGAAACCCTGGTTGACCGCTCTACCACCATTGCCAGCCACGTGGAAGAGCTGCAGACCAGGTTCAAGTCCTTTGATTCGCTGGTCACCCGTTTCCACAGTATCGACATCGCCGCCCGTATCGAGGTAGCCAAACAGAAGGTCCTCCGGGAGATGGGCACAACCACCTCCCAGATGACCGCCCTCACCAGGACGATCGAGAGCGACGTGGAGCAGTCACTGGAGACAACCAAGCAGTTCATCGGTTCTGCCGCGACGATCCGGGACCATCACCACACCCTGTATCGTCAGGAGAAAGACTCGGTTGCTGCTTTCAGGGCAGAGATGCAGAGTCGCTACCGCACCCTGCGGGAGAGCCACCACAGCGTCAGCCAATCAGTACAGGGATTCTCCCTCTTCAGCAGGCAGTTCTTTGAGGTCTTTTCTCACAGCAAAGCTCATGGCGTCCGACTGGGCAGTACCAGCACCAGGATTCGCGCCCTCAAGGCCGACCTGGCCGAGATGGAGGCGGCGATCCAGCTGCGCTACCAGGAACTGCTCACAGCACGGGGGCTGACGGAGTGGAAAATAGAAGATACCCGCCTCCGGGAGATCATTGAACGATTCACTATCTTCACCCATAAGCAGAAAGCCGGGGAGCTGGCAGGGTTCGAGGTAGAATCCGGGACGGAATCCGGAGAAATCACCTTCTTTTGAGCAGCCGGGAATGTACAGTCATTACGATGGACGATTTCAGAAGAACGTATCGATAATCCACCCGGGAGAGTTTTTCTCCAGCCCCGAGGATATCATCATCTCGACGATCCTCGGCAGCTGTGTGGCTGTAGCCCTCTATGATCCGGTAACCCGGCGCAGCGGCCTGAACCACTTCATGCTTCCCGGTGAGATCCACAGCCGGGAGTTCTTCAAGGAGGAGAGCGGCCGTTACGGCATGTTTGCCATGGAACTGCTGATCAACGACATGCTCAAACAGGGTTGTCGGCGGGAGCGACTGCAGGCCAAGGTTTTCGGCGGCGGTCACGTCCTGCATCAGACCAGCAGCGGCAATATCCCCGAGAGTAACGTCCGCTTCGCCCTGGAATTTCTTGAGACGGAGAAGATTCCCATCGTAACCCGGGACGTGGGGGGGACGGAAGCGCGGAAAGTTCTGCTCTTCCCGCAAACGTTTCGGGTGCTTCTGAAGCGGTTCGGCGGGCAGAAGACCAAACCGGTGGAACGCGAGGAAGAGGCGTACCTCTCACGGCTCCGGGCAAAAAAAGCAAAACCGGTGGAACCGGATGTCACATTCTTCTGACCTGGACGCTGAGTATTCTCAACGCGTCACCCAGATACCGCAGAAGGACGTCCGGGGGTACCCTGCCGGAACCGGGCACAGAGACCTGCACGGCAGAACGGGCGTAAACTGCGGCCCCCTGCAGCGCCGCCTGCTCAAGTTGCTCGAGTCGGTCGCCGGTCAGTTCACCATGAAACAGCTCCAGGGTTGACCGCTCCACCTGTTGAAGCAGCAGATCAATCACCGCCTGTTCGGCATCGGGCTGGTCCAGGGCGTCCAGATCAAACCTTCGCTCCTGCCCGGCGGCCGGTACCGACACCAGCTGATCCTGCCGGGAGACCTCAAACCGGCCGCTCATGACCCTCACCGTCAGGGACGCACCGGCACCGTTGACCCGGCGCACCTCTGCGGTCCCCTGACCGCGAATGGTATAGTCCCCGGCGGCCAGTTCCAGCTCCGGCAGCGCTGCGTCTCCGGCCTGCCACAGCACCGTCCCCTGTATCAGCTCAATGCGCTCTTCCCGCCGGGGGATCACCCAGCTGTCCCGGGACAACCGCAGCCAGGGGTCGTACTGCGGCAGGTGCCGGACTTCGATGTCCCGTTCACCGGGAATAAGAAGATCATAGCTGTGCAGAACAAAGGCTCGACCAACCTCGGGCAGCTCCAGGGCCCCGGGGTTGTCCAGCCCGCCTCCCTGGCCATACCGCACTATCCGGACCGCTGCGCCAGCGCGGGTTGCCGGGTCGATTTCCCGAACAAACAGCTGCAGCGGTGTCTGCCTGGCCTGCAGAAACGGCGCAATTCTCTCGGTAGCGCTGGCGATTTCAGAGCCGGCAAGAAGGAAGAGGATCCCCAGCAGAATACTCACAGCAGACCTCCGTTCAGGGTAACCGGGCGCATGATCGGACGCAACGCCGGGGTCGGGGGTACGGTGCGGCGCCATATCTCACTACTCTCCATGCACAGGTATACCGGAACGCCCGGTAGCGCGTGGTTCAACTGCTCCTGCATGTGTCGATACATCGCCGTTCTCACCGGTTGAAGATACCGCATTTTGCCGTCCCGTGAGGAGACAAACTCCTCCAGACCGTAGGGCCTCGCCTCGATCCAGGGAGCCAGGGGCCTGGGAAAGCGCATCGTACCGAGACTGACCCACTCTACCGGCGCATCCCGGAACGTCGCGAGCATCCGGGCCACCCCGGCGTACAGTTCCCGCCATGAGTCGACCCGGATCAGCGGGTCGAAATGAAACGCCAGGCGATATCCCCGCTGCGCCGCCTGCATCGCCGCGGCCAGGCGTGCCTCCAGCGGCGCCGCGTACCCCTCCTCGGCGGCGATGATCGCGTCAGGGTTCAGGGAGAATCCGATCACCATCGACGACACCCCGGCAGGTGATCCCGAGAGATCAGGCAGGTGGTCCACGTAATCGGTTTTGCTCTTCAGCTCGAAACGGAGCTGCGTCACTGCTCCCAGTTCGGTGATTATCTGCCGGGAGAGGTCGAAGAGGGGGTCGTAGAGCAGACTGTCCCCCACCTCTCCGGTACCGACCCGCAGGGGCGGGTGGTCCGTTTCTTCTGCTGCGGTGCGAATCCGCAGGAGTTGTTCCCGGGTCGGGACCAGCACCTCCAGGGTGCGGTTGCGCAGATACGACTGCATGATGCAGTAGGTACAACCCAGGGAGCATCCGGCGTACACATTGAGGGTCATGTAGTTGCAGCAGCGGTGGCCGTGGGTGCCGGGACAGCGCCCGAAGTCGGTGGTGCCACCGGCGCGAACCACCACCGTTGCCGGGTCAGCCCATTCCGGCGGCAATCCGCTACGCTCGGAGGGTGCGGTGAGCGACTCAATGCCGTGGCAGTGCCGGCGCAGCCGTGCCTCCACCGCTTCCCGAAGTTCACTCTCCGCCAGGGGCGGTGTCCAGAGAATCCGCTTCAGGGTCTTCGAATAGTATTCCCAGCAACGCATCCAGTTCTCCCTTCAGCCGGTCCAGCCCGGCCTGTCGCTGTTCCAGCTCCTGAGTGGACCCCACTTCGAAGGAGACCCGAAAACGCTGCCCCTCAAAGTTGGGTGGCTCCGCCAGGCGAACCCCTGTTCCGCGGAGCACCTCCCGCTGTACCCGTTCAACCTGCGCTCTCATTGCGGTAAGCCGGGGGTAACGACGAGTGAACAGGCGGGGCAATCGCTCCGCCGGAGGTATCCGTTCCATCTCCGCCAGCAGCCCCGTCAGACTCTCCCGGCGGGCTACCTGACAGAACAGCTTTATCATCTGACGACGGTTGCTGAAGGATACGTGCCCCGCCAGGTTCAGGATCCGGGCTACCGTCTCCGGATCTGAGGTCGCCTGGGCTAACCCCTCGGCAGTGACCATATCCACCGCCCCGGCGTCCACCGCATCCTGAAGCACCTCAACCAGGGCGAGGTAGCGCCTGGCCATGAGATCCGGGGGGCCGTCCCAGCAGAGCCGCGACGCCAGCTGCGGCAGTTCATCCAGTCCCACCAGAGCGGCAAGTCCCGCCAGCTCCCGCCAGCGGTAGCGGCCGCTGCGATCTTCCTGATCCAGGGCGATTTTTGCCCGTTCCACCGGCCGATCAACCCCGGAAACCAGGAGTACACTCCCGGCGCCGCGGCGGAGCGCCGGAAAACCCCACAGCGGTACCGCGCCGGCAACATCCGACCCCGCAATAACCGGAAGACGCAGCGTCGCTTCGTTATCCCGGAGAACGGTCGGGGGGTCGATAAAGATGTCCCAGGACCTGTCGCGGGCAAGAATCCCGGAAATTTGACTGTCCGTGCACTGCTCCAGCGTCAGCGTTGCTCCCATGGAGTCAACAGGATAGCAGTGCGGTCGTACGTTGACAACGAGGGGGGGAGTCCGTACCATGCCGCCATGATTTCAAAAGAGACTATTCGGGTCGCTCTGGTCGGCTGCGGAACCGTTGGGGGAGCGACAGCGGAACTGCTTCTCCGGGACCGGGAGATCATCGCCCGGCGCAGCGGTGTACAGGTAGAGGTAGCGGCGATCGTGGACCGTGACTTTGACCGCGCCCGGGCGCTGAACCTTCCGGAAGAACTGTATACCTCCGATCTGGACGCTGTCCTTGCAGATCCAGCGGTGGATCTGGTGGTGGAACTGGTGGGCGGGCTGGAGTTTGCCCGGACCCTGATCATTCGTGCTCTGGACGCGGGCAAACACGTGGTCACCGCCAATAAGGCGCTCCTGGCCCACCACGGGCGGGAGCTGTTCGGACACGCCCGCGCCCGGGGGCTCACCATCGGATTTGAAGCCAGCTGCGGCGGTGGCATCCCGGTCATCAGGGCGATTATCGACGGACTGCTGGCCAACGAGATCGACGCGATCTACGGCGTGGTGAACGGCACGTGCAACTACATCCTCACCGAGATGATCCGTGAGGGCAAAAGTTACCAGGAGTCCCTGGCGGAAGCGCAGCGCATCGGCCTGGCCGAAGCGGACCCGTCGCTGGACGTTGAGGGGCAGGACTCGGCTCACAAGATCGCCATCATGAGTGCTTTGGCGTTTGGCACCAACGTCGATTTCGCGGCGATTCCCGTTGAAGGGGTGAACAACCTGGACTCCCGGGATGTGGCCTTCGGGCAGGACCTGGGTTATGTGGTCAAGCTGCTGGCCCTGGCACAACGGGTGGAGACGGGGGTTCTGATTCGGGTTCACCCGGCGTTCATCTCCCGGGAGCACCCGCTGGCGTGGGTCAGCGGGCCGTTCAACGCGGTGAGTATCTACGGACATACCGTTGGGCACACCCTGTATTACGGCCGCGGCGCCGGCGGGGAGGCAACCGCCAGCGCGGTAGCATCTGATGTGATCGCCATCGCCCTGGGGACGATGCCGGCGCTCTTCTCTCACACCGGATACTGGCCTGACCTGAACACCGGGGACCCTCAGTTGCCCCCGGGGGAAGCGGTCTCCCGGTTCTACCTGCGGATCATGGTGGCGGACCGGCCGGGCGTCCTGGCTCGAATCGGCCGGATACTGGCGGACCACGACATCAGCGTGGCCAGTCTGCGCCAGAACGAGCAGGCCCTGGGTTCAGAGCGGATACCCCTGGTCATTACCACCCATACCTGTCAGGAACAGCAGCTGCGCACCGCTGTGACGCTCATCGACGGTCTGGATACCACCGGAGAAGCGACGGTGGTTCTGCCGATCATCGAGGAACATCCCGAACGGATCGGTTGAAGCAGGCCGGGGCTCTCCCGGCTGCAGGTCCACCCCGTCCCGTGTCGCCCTGTCCCCCGGTTCCTACAGCAGCTGCAGAACCAGCGGCTCCAGCGCTACAAACGTAACGATCAGCACCAGCGCCGGCAGGAAATCCGCCGTCTTGATGGTGCGCAGTTCCAGCAGGTTCAGGCCGATCATCACAACCATCGCGCCGCCAACACCGCTGATCTCGCTGATCATCAGAGGGGTCATGAACGGGACCAGGAGCCCTGCCAGCAGGGTCAGGGCTCCCTGATACAGCAGCACCGGCAGCGCGGAGAAGCCCACCCCGATACCGTAGGCGGCGGTCAGGAGGATCGACATCGCCCCGTCCATCACCGATTTGGTGAGCAGTAGCTGGTAGTCGCCCTCCACACCTGCCTGAAGTGACCCAAGAATGGCCAGGGCGCCCACACAGAACAGGACAGATGAGACCAGAAACCCTTCGGCGAAGGTGTGGTGACCGGTTGGTTCACCCCCCCGCATCACCTGCCGCTTGATCTTCTCACCCAGGCGGTAGATGCCGTCTTCAATATGCAACCCGGTTCCAGCCAGTCCCCCCAGTACAAGAGAGATGACCAGCAGGAGCATTCGCTGGGTCTGCAACGCCATGGACGTGCCGATGAGGATTGTGGCTACACCTATTGCGGTGAAAACCACCGTCCGAAAGGAGGTGCCCAGGCGCCGCCCGAACAACAAGCCGATACCCGTACCCAGGACAATCGCCAGAGCATTTATTACTGTCGCAACCATGACCGGATAGTATCTATATTGCGGGGTCCCTGTAAACGTGGTACGTTTTTTGGGTGAATACACGAACGATCCGATTTGCCCGTACCGCTTCGATACTTCTGGTGCTCCTGGTGCTCCTCGCTGTTCTGGCCGGGTGCTACACCCCTCCGGACAGCGTTCCTGAAGGGCTGACCCAGATGGAGTTCTTTCAACGCGCCCAGGAGGCCGCCGACCAGAACCGCTGGGAGACGGCAACGCTCTATTATGAAGAGTTCCTCATTCGCTTCCCCGACGACAGACCCTCGCAGATGGAAGCCCGCTACGAGCTCGCGTTCATCGCCTATAAGCAGCAGGACTACACCCGCTCCCTGGAGCTCTTTGACGCGCTTCTGGCCACCTACGAGGCGGATCAGTCCGGAATGCTGCCGGAATGGCCCCGGGTTCTCTCGCTGCGGCTGGTGGCGATAATCGAAGAACGTATAGCGGAGTGAGACGCGATGCCCTCACCTCGATTTGCTGACCTGGCGCTTCGGTACGAACAACGCTACCACCGGAAACCCACCGTTTTCGCCCGCGCTCC
>SKHA01000230.1 GCA_007117185.1 Spirochaeta sp.
GCTGGCGTGGTTGGGACAGTCGGGGTTCCTGCAGACGGTGGGATGGGGCATGGGGTACCTCCGGAAACAGGGTGAGTTTGGGGGTATTCCCGTCGGTGTGTGATCACATCACCTGCTGGATGCCCCTATCTCTTTACTGTCCCCGGTGGTACTGCAGCTTCTGTGCTACAAGGTTTTCAATACTTCCGTTGACGCCCGGTGGTACGGCGGATAGTATCGCAGGGATGTCTCGCGTCATTCTGCTACTATCGGTAGCGCTCCCGTTTCTCATCGCCTGTAACCCGACGCAGCCTGCGGTCCTTGAAGCGGAGTTGCTCTTCGAACTCCAGATCGGTCGCCTTGAGCACGAGCTGGGGTTGTTTTCTCGCGAGGGCGTTCTGCCCCGACGGGGAAACTTTCTCACCCTCCGCGATGGTATCGTCTTTATTTCCAACGGCAGCTCCAACAAAATGATGGGCTTCACCTCCTACGGTGATCTGCTGCAGCTGGTTTATTCACCGGCGGAGAATCCCCGACCAGTCACACTGGGCGAACCCTCGTCCACCACAGATGGCCGCAGAATCACCCGAAGGGGTGTGGCATTTCCGTTCAATCAGCTGGAACGGATTGCAGTCGATTCCCGACGTATCCTGTACGCGGAAGATCGCGTCTCCGAGGAGCGCCAGGTCTGGGACGAAGATCTGCAGACAACATTGAACAGACAGATATTGCGTTTTGACGCCAACGGGGCCCCACTTGACTATCTGGGGCAGGAGGGCGTTGGTGGAACCCCGTTTCCCTTTATTACCGGGTTACAGATCACTCTGCGAGACGAGCTGGTGGTGACCGGCATCACCAGGAACACCCACAAAGTCTGGGTGTTCTCACCCGCCGGGGAGCTTTTGTCCACCGTGCGAATCGGTATGGATCGGCTGCCGGTGCCCGCGCTGGATGCGGGGTACATCACCGTGCTGGACAACGTGGTTGCCGGGGTGGATCACTACCGTGTCTATCTGAAGTTCTCGTATTACCGCACCGTTGTGGAGCAGACCGGCGGACGAGAGCAGGGCATCTCCTTCGATCACAGTCGTGTGTACTGGATCGACCTCACCACCGGTCGTTACGAAGGGTACATCGAGTTGCCCCGGCAGGGAGAGACCCAGGCGGGAGAACACTTTGAGCTGCTGGGAGCCACCCGGGGTGAGTATCTCCTCCTTCTGGCAAGGATCGACGAGGATCGCTCGCAGCTGGTGATGGTGGATACCAACGGCAGGGTTCTGCGCCGGCGGGTCCTCCAGATACCCGAACGAAATCTGCTGGTTCGCAGCTTTCATGTCACTGCAGACGGCATCCTTTCTGCGCTGCTGGCCTACCCGGATCGAGCGGAGGTGGTGTGGTGGCGCAGCGACCGCCTGTTGCCGGGGCAATCGTAATGGCAGAGCGTCTGTTCCGCTGCGACGCGGTGGCCGACGTTGACCGTCGGGCCCGGGAGGAGATGGGGATACCCGGTATCGTTCTGATGGAGGGAGCCGGGCGGTCCCTCTGGGACACGATCAAGGACCGTATCCGCGGTGAGTCCCTGGTGATCTGTGCCGGTCCCGGAAATAACGGCGGGGATGCCCTTGTGGCGGCGCGGTTTGCCTTGATCGAGGAACGTCAGCCCGCACCAATTATCATTACTGCTCGTCGTAATGGCGGCGCGCTTGCGGAGCAACAGTGGGCCATCCTGGAGCGCATGGGGGCGTCCCGGCTCATCTGGGAGGAGGAACCGCAGCGCTGCAGCGATGAACTTGCCCGGGCCCGCTGGATTCTGGAGGGGCTCCTGGGAACCGGGACGACCGGAGCGGTGCGTGAGCCCCTGTTGAACCTGATCCGACTGATCAACAGCTCTCCCGCCGGGGTAATCGCTGTGGACATTCCCTCGGGAGTCAGCGACGGTTGTCCTGCCGGCGGTGAGACGATTCATGCGGATATTACCGTCTGCACAGGGCCACCACGAGAGGTGCTGTACAGCGGTGCCATCAGACCGCGTTGTGGCGAGATCCTCACCGTTGATCCCGGGTTTCCTCCGGCTCTGCTCCGGGACGCCGCCGCCCAGGAGGAGTTGCCTGTTCTTTGGCGGGCGGGCACTCTCCTTCGACACCACGCCCGGACTCTCGCGGTACCCCGGACGGCTCACAAGGGCGTCCGAGGTGCTGTCGGTGTGCTCGGTGGCGGCACCGGAGCCTCGGGAGCGCCGATTCTTGCCGGCCGGGGCGCCCTGGCCGGAGGCGCAGGCGTCGTCAAAATCCTCAGCGGTGCCCCATCCGCCCACCCCCGGGCGGTCAGCGGTGATGCCGCCCTGATGCATCTGTCTCCGGGTGAGACCACCTTGAGGGACCTGATCCGCTGGTCCCGTGCGCTGGTGATTGGACCGGGATGGACCGACGCGACGACAGCGGATCTGGCGGAGGTGCTCGCCGCGGCGGGTGAAGGAAACGTTCCTCTGGTCCTGGACGCAGCGGCGCTGCGGCTCTCTGGTGACGAAGGGGTGCACCTGAAAGACATCGCTCTTCTATCTGCTCCGGTGGTCGTCACCCCGCACCCCGGTGAGATGGCCAGCCTGGTCGGCACGTCCGTCGACGAGGTTCTGGCGGACCCGCGGGGGGTGATCCGCGCGTTTCAGGAAACCATCCCGGTGACGGTGGTTCTCAAGGGCAGCGTCACCTGGGTTGCCGCTCCTGCCGGCGGAGCGATTCTGGTGCTGGACGGCGGCTGCCCGGCTCTGGCCACAGCCGGAAGCGGAGACGTTCTGGCTGGCGTTGTGGGAGCTCTCCTGGCGCGGGGAACCATGGACGGCCCCACTGCGGCAGCCCTGGCGGTGGCGGCGCACCTCAAAGCGGGGCGGAAGCTGTTCACAAAGCGTGGCTGGTTCACCGCGGATCGTCTGGTCAACGCCATCGCCCGGGAGGTTTCCCGTGGGCAGCGATAAGCCCACACCTCCGGAAATACCGGAGCCTCGACGCACCCCCTGGCGCGATTCCGCCGACCTGGGGGAGATGAAATTTCACTATCAGCGTGCCGAGCGTGAAGCGATGCACCACCGAGTCTGGGAGCCTCCCACCGGCGGCTTCTTCCGCCGCAACCGCGCGCTGAGCCTGGTCATCCTCGATGTCTCTATCGTCGTAATTCTCTTTCTGATCTACCTCTTTTTCCTCCGGCCTCTGGAGGGAGAGTACCGAGTGGGGGACTACCGGTTCCGGTTGGAAGCGTTCGTTTTCGAGGAAGAGCTCCTGCTGGCCGCGGATGTTCGCGCCCCTTCCCGGGCGGAACGGCAGCCGGTGATGACCTTCAGTGCAGCAGGCGAGGTGATCCAGGACCTCGCTCCCCGAAGCGGGGGGCAGCGACGTATCGGGGTACGCCTGCCCCTGGCGGTGCTCTCTGCGGACGGGACGATCTCGGTGACTTTGGAGATTGAAGGGGAGTCCAGAACGGTTAACCATCGCGCTCTGCCGGAGTGAGGAAAGATTGACCGCAGGCCGCGAAAGGGCTATTCTCAACACATGTACCAGTTTTTCTTCCTCTCCATCGTCACAAATATTCTTGCGGGAATTACCCTTTCCTACGAGAAGATCGAGACGAAGGTGCACCTGAACGCGGTATTCAACCCCGAGCTCTTCCGCCACAGCGGATTTCGCCTCTCTGTGGGGCTGGTTTCGTTCGTGATGGGCTTTCTGAAGCTGCTTTCGGTCACCCCCGGGGACGTCCCGGTGGTGGGAGACCTCTTTCCAGCGGTCACCGGGATGCTCTGTGGCTTCGCCCTGGCGTTTCAGTACTATCAGGAGCGGGCCGAGGTATTGAGCAATACCGCCCAGTCCCTGGATCGAGTCTTCGGTCGACACAGTGCCAACCTGGGGCTGCTGGGTATCCTTGCCGGAACGCTTCACTTTTTCCTGCATCGCGTTCTCTTTCTGTGAACAGAATCCTCCGTGACGGCCGGCTGGTGACCACGGCGGCGGTGTGTCGTCGGGGGAACCTCTTCTTTCTCGCCCGGCGAAAGCCCGGTGGATCTGAATCCCTGCGCTGGGAGTTTCCCGGCGGCAAGTGCGACGCCGATGTCCGTGAGCAGGTATGCCTGGTCCGGGAGTTTGAGGAAGAGTTCGGGGTGACCATTGAGGTTCAGGAAGAGCTGGGTTCGGTCCCCTTCGAGCATGGCGGCACCGCCTACATCCTGGTGGGTTACCGCGCCCACATGCCCGAGGATGCCAGACTTGAACTGCGGGAACACGTCGACAGTGGATGGTTTGCCCCGGATGTGATCACCCGAATGGATCTCTCCGGATCCGACCGTGTGCTGCTGGAACAGATCCTTGCTGCCGCTTCTGAGTGAACCGGCGACACTTCCGGTGCCCCGATTCAACGGTGGCGTGACGCTGCGGGACCCGCGCTGGTCCTCCCTCTCGGGATTCTCCTGGGGCAGTGCGGGAATCCTGTCACCCCGGGAGGCGCAGCTGATGGGTCGTGTCCTCGCTGCTGAGCTGAGGGTGCCGCCGCAGCGGCTGCGGCGGCTCAGGCAGGTACACGGTACCAGGACTGTCCGCCGCTACCTTGGCGAACCATCAGATGGAACCGCCCCCGCTGCGGACGCTCACTGGACAACCGACCGGGGAGTTGTCCTGGTCGTCTCCGCTGCGGACTGCTGTCCCGTCCTCATTGCCGACGCCAGCGGTACGGTTGTCGGGGCAGCTCACGCCGGGTGGAAGGGCACCGTCGAGGGGGTGGTCCCCTCGCTGGTTACTCAACTGAGCACCGTCACTGCGGTGATGGACCTGTGGTGCTGGATCGGCCCCTGCGCCGACGGCAGTCATTATGAGGTCCGCACCCCCGTGGCGGAGCGGTTCTCCCACTACCCCGGGGCTCTGCGGCGCATCCCCGACAGCGCTGCCCGATGGCTCCTGGACCTGCCCTCTGTTCTGCGCCAGCAGCTGATCACCTGCGGGGTGGAAGAGCGACAGATCCTGCTATCCGGCAATGGCACAATGACCAGTACGCGCCATCATTCCCATAGACGTGATCACTTCAGAGCTGGTCGCATGGCCGCCTGGGCCACCCTCTCAGTAGACGATCAACCCGTCCCGTGACTATTTTTCCAACATGACAGAAATAATTAAAGAGATTCAGGAGCGGCGTGCCCGCCGTGCCTTCGCTCCGGACGGCCTCGAGAAGGAAGTGCTGGAGAGAATCCTCACCGCCGCCACTCTGGCTCCCAGCTGCAGCAACAAGCAGCCCTGGCGTTTTCTGGTGTGCACCCGGGGACCCGCCCTGGAATCGGCCCGGCAGGCCCTCAACGGCGGCAACTACTGGGCCGCAGTGGCTCCAGTCCTGATCGTCGCCACCACCAGAGACGACCGTGACTGCCAGCTCAACGACGACAGAAACTACGCCCAGTTTGATACCGGGATGGCGGTGATGAACCTGATGCTCCAGGCGGTTCGTGAGGGACTCTACGTCCACCCCATGGCCGGGTTCGATCCGGCGAAACTGCGGGAAGCGTTCGAGATCGGCCCGGAGACGCGGGTCATCACGATGATCGCCCTGGGACGACCCGGTGACGCATCCCACCTGAACGAGAAACACAGCGAAAGCGAAACGTCGGCGCAGGAACGCAAGCCTCTTGATGAGGTGGTCCGCTGGGACACCTGGAGCGACCAGCCCTGAGATCGAGGTATCAGCGGTACCCCAGCCCCAGGCGCCGGGCAATCGCCCGGGAATACTCGGCAAGTCCCGCGTGGTCTTCCAGCCGGGTGTGTTCCCACGCCGCCAGGCAGTTCAGGTCCTCGTCGCAGCCGTCGCTGAGGGCGTGGGCCAGTTGAATCGCATCGTCTACCGCCTTGGCGGTTCCCGATCCAATGTGGGGACGGATCAGACTGGCGGCGTCTCCGATGAGTACCACCCGACCGAATACCAGCCGCGGAATGGTCAGGTCGTCTATGGTCTGAACGAAGGGCTGTTCCGTCCGGCATACTACTTCGGCAAACGCCGGCGCGAGGTCTTCTGTCGCGGTTCGGTGTATTCGCTGGAGCGTCCCTTCCGGTAACATCTGCCGGGGTACCGTTGCGCGGTGAGTCACCTGGGACGTGTCCGTCAGGACCTCCTTCAGTTCCTGACCGTCCTGAATGTTCTCGTACCACACCCAGTTGATCCGCCGCTTCCCCGGAGTCACCGTTCCGTCTTCTCCGGGGACCTCGTACAGAAGGATTACCGTCCTCGCTCCGGCGAAGGAGCTCAGACTGTCGGCGAACAACGCTACCGTATCACTGGAAAGCTGGTCCTCCGCAACCATCCCGCGCCAGGCAACGTACCCGGCGTAGGACGGGGCGATACCCGGCAGGAGCTGCCGCCGGGCAGATGACCCGATGCCGTCAGCAGCGATCACCACGTCTGCCTGATCGGTGGTGCCGTCACTGAGAACTACCTCCCCGGAAGCACCCCAGTCAGGGATATCCACCATCGCCAGACCCCGTTGCAGGTCCTCCGGGTGCAGCGTCTCCTCCAGTCGACGCAGGAGAATGTCCCAACTGGTATACGCTGAGGCAGTCTCGGGCATGGTCAGTACCGTTCCATCGGGACGGAAGATCTTCCGGGTCTGCGCGGGTACACCGATTATGTCCCGAATTCCCAGACCGCGGCCGGTGAGATACTCCATCATCCGCGGTTGTACCACCACCCCGCCACCGGTGCGCAGGCGTTCCCGGGAGCGCTCAATGACTCGAACGGACCAGTCGTTGGCCCGCAGCGCCGCTGCGGCAACAAGACCGGCGTAGGATGCGCCAATGACCAGCGCCCGGGGTTGTGTTTTGCTCATTCTCACAGTGTAGGGCCCGCGACGAAGCGATGCAATCCATGGTACGGTGCCTCATGACACCGCAGATCATCGGCAGCAGGAAATCCGCCGCGTACCGGCGATGCGAGCGTTACTTCAAGGATCGTCGAATTGCTTTTCAGGGGCGGGACCTCAACCAGAACCCGCTTTCCCCCACCGAACTGGATCGAATTGCCGACGCGTGCGGTGGGTATCAGGCATTACTGGACGAGAACAGCAAAGAGTACATCCGCCGTGGCATGGCCTGGATGGAGGTGGACCCGCGGGAAGAACTTCTTGAAAACCCCCTGCTGCTTCGCACCCCCATTGTCCGTACCGATGGCGGGATCAGCATCGACCCCGACGACACGACCCTCAAGGAGTTGCTGGGATGAAGGAGAAGCGTTCCCTGCCGGAACTCGACGAGTTTCGCCGTGGCATCGACAACCTGGACGCGATTCTGGTGCATACCCTGGCTGAGCGCTTTCGCATCACCGATGCGGTGGGGCAGCTCAAGCGGGAGCGGGGGCTGCCGCCGCTGGATGCAGCCCGGGAAGAGGAGCAGCTGGCCCGGTTGAAGCGGCTTGCCGCTGAGGCCGATTTGGACCCCCCATTGATAGAAATCGTCTTCACGACAATTGTGGAGGAAGTCCGGCGTCGCCACCGGAACTTGTGAGCTCACCGACGATCAGTTATCGTATAGTACAGGATGAATAGCCTTCCCGTTCCATTCGCCCGCCTGAGAGTCGGCCGGCGACCTGTTTCTTTTCGCTGTCTCGAGGTGAATCAGGCGTATCGTACACTGGCCGGTGGGTCTGCCAGGGATGAACTGCCTGACTGTCTTTCCCGGGCCCTTCACAGCGCCCTGACCGATTCGGTTGACAACAGCGATCAGGTGGTGGAAGTGCTCTGGCCCGGGCCGGAGGGTGATCGCTGGTTTGAGGTGCGGACCCACTGGACTGGCCCGGATGAGTTGTCCCTGTATTTCTGGGACGTCACCTCCAGCCACCGGAAACTGGAGCACTGGACGTCCACCACACGCACCACCCGGGAGCTCATCTGTCACTTCGACGGGGAGGCCCGCATCACCTTCGCCAACGACGCCTTTTGCACCGCTTTCGGCTACCCCCGGGAGAGGGTGGTGGGGGCCAGCATCCTCGCCCTGGTGTCGCCTGAAAAACATCGACGAATCCGGGACAAGATCGCCGCTCTCGGTGAGAAGGAAACGCAGGTTGAGTATCTGCATCGAATTCCAGCCGGAACCCCCGGCGGTACCGATCGCTGGCAAGAGTGGGTGATTTACCCCCTGGCACCGGCAACCCGGAACGGCGAACGGGCCGCTCTCTTCCAGGCAATCGGCCACGACATCACCCGCTGGAAGGTGATGGAAGAAAAACTCACCAGCATCCTGGCGAACATTCTTGACGTGGTCCTCTCCGCCTCCTGGCCGGAGTTCGACATCCTGTTTGCCTCGCCGGCGATGGAGCGCCTTACCGGTTACCCCCTGGAGAAGTTCTATCGGCGTCGGGGATTCCTGGATTCGATCGTCCTCGACGAGGACCAGCCGGCTCTGGCAACGGCCCGGGTGGCGCTGGGTCGTGGCGGCCGTATCGATACGGAGTATCGCATCCGGCGTTCCGATGGTACCGTAGCGTGGGTTCGCGAAACCGGCCGACTGGTGGATGGCGACGACGGTACGCGGCGGGTAGACGGGATTCTTCGGGATATCACTACCCGCCGGGAGACTCAGCTGGTCCTCGGACGGCAGATGGAGATGCAGAAAGTCCTCACCGGTATCAGCGCGCGGTTCGTCTCCATCAACTCGGCCAACCGCAACATGCTGGTGATTGAGGCGTTGCAACGCATGGGGGAACACCTGGTGGCGGATCGGGTGAGCCTTTGCCAGTACAGTCGCTACGGCGATACCATCACCAGTACTCACGAATGGTGCGCCCCCGGTGAAACACCTAGACAGACGGCGATGCAGGGGGTCGAGTTGTCCTTGCTGCCGTGGTTGCATCGCAGGCTGGAGAGCCACGAGCTGATTCTCGTGGACGACGTAGCGCAGCTTCCCCCGGAAGCATCAGCGGAGAAGGAGTTTCTCCTTCAGGGAGCGGTCAAGACGCTCCTCGCCGTCCCGGTCATGGACAATGAGAGCTGTCTGGGGTTTCTTGAACTGGACAGTACCAGCGAGCGGGCGTGGACGGAACGGGAGATCGACGGCCTTAAACTGCTGACGAACATTCTTGCGGATGGTCTGGTGAAGGTAGCCGCAGAGCGACAGTTGCTCCAGGAAAAGGAGCGCGCCGAGAACGCGACCCGGACCAAGAGTGACTTTCTGGCACGGATGAGCCACGACATTCGTACCCCCATGAATGCGATCGTCGGGTTTGCGGACCTGCTGCTGAACACGGA
>SKHA01000223.1 GCA_007117185.1 Spirochaeta sp.
CCTGTTCACCCTGCTGATCCTGCTACGGCCGTTCATCATCCCGCTGTACCTCCTGGCTGAGCGCAAAGACGACCTGGCCTACGCCAATACGGTGCTCTCAACGTACACCCTCTTTTCTATCGTGGTATTCATCCTCTACGTGACGATGATGCAAGGGTGACGTTCCGAAGCAGGATTGACAGCAGGGCCACACCAGGTCGAGACTTAAGGCAGTGTCCAGTTACAATCTGAAGGGAGATCATGTTTCTCACGCGGTGACAGGGCTCCAACTGGGGTACTGGCAGTATAGCCCCGCCCAGGACTTCCTTGAGCTGGACCGACGCACCCGGGAGCTCCTGGGTCACCAGGAGGACACCCCGGCCCCTCCCTTCGCGGTGTGGCGGGATACCGTTTTACCCCGGGACACAACCGGGCGCCTGGTGGAGGACGGAGTCACCCAGGAGGTGGCAGTTCTCCTGCCGGATGGCCAGTTTCGCTACCTCATCAGCACCGCCACCACCATCACCTCCCCTGACGGCGCCGAACGGTGTATCGTCGGGGCGCTGCAGGACATAACCGCCCGGAAACTTGCCGAGGAAGAACTTGAGGAGACAACAGATCGGGCCACCCGCCTGGCCGAAGATGCACAGAGCGCCAGCCGTGCCAAAAGTGAGTTTCTGGCAAATATGAGTCACGAGATCAGAACGCCCATCAACGGGGTCATGGGGGTACTGCAGCTTCTGCAGGACACACAGCTGACGGGCAATCAGCAGGAACTGCTCCGGAGGGCCAACAGCAGCGCCGAGGCGCTGAAGACCCTGATCAATGATATTCTGGATCTCTCAAAGATCGAAGCGGAAAAGCTCGAACTGGAAGAGATCACCTTCACCTTTCTTGACGTTCTGAACCAGACCGAAGATATTCTGCGCCTCCCGGCGGCTGAGAAAGGGCTGCAGCTGACGGTGGAGATCGCCCCGGACCACCCGGCAACGCTGCTGGGCGACCCGGGCCGGCTGCGGCAGATCCTGCTGAACCTGGGAAACAACGCGATCAAGTTCACCCCTGGTGGTTCTGTCACGTTCCGGTGCCGCCGCCGGGACGACAGGACGGAGATCGAGGTAGCCGACACCGGGCCGGGGATCGCTGCGGCGTTTCAGAAGGAACTGTTCGCGCCGTTCATGCAGGGCGACGGCAGCGTCACCCGCCGGTTCGGCGGCACCGGTCTGGGGCTGACCATTTGCCGCCACCTGGCGACGATGATGGGAGGCTCCCTGACCTACCAGGACAACCCTGGTGGGGGCTCCCTCTTTCGTCTCACCCTGCCCCTCCGGGAAGCGGTGACAGCGGTAGAGGTGCCGTCGGCGCCGGCACACATCACACCAGGCGGTCCCGCTGCCGGCGGTCTCGCGATCCTGCTGGTGGAGGACAACGAGGTGAATCGTCTGATCGCCTCCCGGCTGCTGGAGAAACACGGACACCGCGTCACCGAAGCGCACAACGGGCTCGTGGCCCTGGAGCTTCTGCAGCAGCAGCACTTCGATGTGGTCCTGATGGACGTACAGATGCCGGAGATGGACGGTGTCACCGCTACGGGCATCATCCGGGACCCTTCGTCAGCGGTGCTGGACCACACCATTCCGGTGATCGCCCTGACCGCCCACGCCGTACATGGCGACCGGGAACGCTTTCTCGAGGCGGGAATGGACGAGTATATGAGCAAGCCCTTCACCTATCAGGAGCTGGCCCGAACAATTGCACAGGTTCTGACACCGGAACAGCGGGACTGGAATGTGAAGGAAATGCTGGAGCGGATGATGCAGGATGGGGACCTGGCGCGGGAAATCCTGGACGCGTACCTTCGGGACCTCAGGACGTGGCGCCAGACCGTTCCGGAACACCTGACCGACGGAGAGATGCCCAGGATCGTAGCGCTGGCCCACCGCATCAAGGGAGCCTCCGGGAACATCGCTGCGGAGCGCCTCACCGAAGCCGCCCGCACCCTGGAAGGAGCCGCCCGCAAAGGCGACGCCGGGGCGGTCCAGGCGGCGCTCCCCGGAGTTCGTGATGCCATTGCAGCCCTGGAGCCGCTGATCACCCTATATCTGCGGGTTTGAGCGACGGAGGACCGCCTGGAGGATCACCTCTACCGTCTTGTCCCACAGCCCCAGCTCATCGATCCGCTTCAATGGCACGAACTCAGCGTGCTGCGCGTCATCCCCGGCGATCGCCTCACCGCGGTACCACTCCGCCTGGAAGTCCAACAGGGTGTAGTGGAAACGCACCCTGCCCTCCTCATCGGGGATGATCGCGTCCACGACTTCCAGAAACCGCAGGTCGGTTATCTCCACGCCGGTCTCCTCGAAGACTTCCCTGGCTGCCGTCTGCCGAACCGTCTCACCGATGTTCTGGGAGCCTCCCGGGAGGCTCCACTCGCCAACACGGGGCGGGGTACCCCGACGGATCAGCAGCACCGAATCCCCCTGGAACACAACCACCCCCACCCCGACATACGGACGCCGGGGGTATTCTCGCGACTCTTCCTCCACCATATCCTCCCTGAAACACAGCGTATGATATACTCTCGGCGCGATGGCGGTAACAGTATGGCGGTAACAGCATGAACGAAAGGAAAGACGGAAAAATGACTGAGCTTCTGGGGCAAATGACTCTGCCGGAGAAAGCGTCTCTCCTTGCCGGGGCGGACATGTGGCACACCGTTGCGATAGAGCGGTTGGATATCCCCGCCATTCAAGTCACCGACGGTCCCAACGGGGTCCGCGGCGCCGACGACAATCTGGGCAGCACCTCGGTCTGTTTTCCCGTGGGCACCGCTATGGGCGCCACCTGGAATCCCGAGTTGATCGAGGCGGTGGGCGCGGCGCTGGCCGCGGAGGCCCGGGAAAAGGGGGCCCACGTTCTTTTGGCTCCCACCGTCAATATTCACCGTAACGCTATTGCCGGGCGCAACTTCGAGTGCTTCGCCGAAGACCCCTACCTCAGCGGCATCATCGCCGCAGCGTATATCCGGGGGCTGCAGAACGGCGGCGTCGCCGGGTGCATCAAGCATTTCGTGGCCAACGAGCAGGAGTTTGAGCGGTTCAGCATGAGCTCCGAGGTGGCCCAGCGGCCGCTCCAGGAGATCTATCTGGAGCCCTTTCGGATCGCAGTGCAGGAGGCCCGTCCCTGGACGGTGATGTCCTCGTACAACCGGATCAACGGCGTCCACGCCAGCGAAAACGATACGCTGTTGCGGGGTATTCTCAAGGAACGCTGGGGCTACGACGGGGTGGTGATGTCCGACTGGTACGGAACGTACAGCCACAACGTGCCCGGGGGCGCGCTGGACCTGGAGATGCCCGGTCCGGCGCGCTGGATGGACAGCGGGAGGATCCTCGCCGCAGTCAGCGACGGCACCCTCAGCGAGAAAGTGATCGACGATAAGGTTCTTCGCCTTCTGCGTCTGATCGACCGGGTCACCGCCAGGGGGGGCGCCGCCGGGAACCCCGGGGTTGCATCGCCCCCGGGGCTCCCTCCAGCGCAGCCCCGCCAGGTGGCCGCCGAGGCGATAGTGCTGCTGAAAAACGAACCGGCGATCCTGCCCATCGCCGCTGACACCGTCAGGACGATCGCCGTTATCGGCGAGAACGCCCGGTGGGCCCAGATCATGGGAGGCGGCAGCGCCCAGGTGAACCCCCACCGGGTGGTCTCCCCGCTGGAGGGGATCCGCCGCCGCGCCGGAGAGGAAACCACCGTCCATTACCAGATCGGCACGCCGATACACCGGGTGCCGCCGCTGGTCGAGCCGGACTGGCTGACCACCCCCGAGGGGCAGCCTGGCCTCACCCTGGATTATTTTCACAACCTGGATCTTTCCGGCGACCCCGGCCACAGCGCGGTGGTCACCAGGAGCGAGCTCTCCTGGTTCGGGACGGTGAACCCCTTCGTGGACCCGGGCCATTTCTCGCTGTGCCTGTCGGGAACTCTGACCGTCCCGCAGGACGGAACGTACCTGCTCCACTTGTGGTCGGTGGGGCAGGCCCGGCTAATCGTCGACGGCGCGGTGATCATCGATCACTGGGGGGGCGAGGCGGAGCAGACAACAGCGATCGACCTGCCCCTGAGAGCGGGCAGACCCGCGTCGGTCCGGATCGAGTACGTGACCGACCCGGAAAGCCGCTGGCGGACCCTGCGGCTGGGGTGTATGCCCCCCCTGCCGGATGATCCCGTTCAGGCCGCCGTGGACCTGGCAGCGCAGGCAGACGTGACGGTCATCGTGGCAGGGCTCACGAAGGAGTGGGAGGGCGAGGGAGCTGACCGTCGGGACATGCGCCTGGTAGGACGCCAGGACGAGCTGATCGCCCGGATCGCCGCGGTTACGACCAACACCGTGGTGGTTCTCAACGCTGGATCGCCCCTGGAGATGCCCTGGGTGGATCAGGTGGCCGCCATCGTTCAGAGCTGGTACGGAGGTCAGGATGCCGGTGACGCCCTGGCGGACGTGCTCTTCGGTGACGTGACCCCCTCGGGGAAGCTGCCCACCACCTTTCCGGTGCGGCTGGAAGATACCCCCGGTTACATCAACTACCCCGGTGAGAACGGGAAGGTGCACTACGGGGAAGGGCTCTTTGTGGGCTACCGTTACTACGACACGCGCAACCTTGCCCCGCTGTTTCCCTTCGGCCACGGTCTTTCCTACACCCGGTTCACCTACCGTAACCTGCAGTTGAACGCCAGGGAGTTTGCGCCAGGTGATGAGATTCGTCTCACCCTGGAGGTCACCAACAGCGGTGACCGGCCGGGACAGGAGGTGGTGCAGCTGTATCTGCGCGACGAAGAGAGCAGACTGGTGCGGCCACCACAGGAGCTCAAGGCGTTTTCCAAGGTCGCCCTTGAGCCGGGAGAGACAAAGACAGTCACCCTCTCGCTGAACCAACAGTCCCTGGCGTACTGGGACCCCGGGGCAGACGACTGGGTTGCCGAAGAGGGCGCGTTCACAGTCCTGGTGGGCAGTTCTTCCCGGGATATCCGTCTCACCACGCAGTTCCTCTGGACCAGGGGAAGCGACAGGTAGAAACGGCGATGAACAAGGAACTGAACGTCGGAATCAACACCGCACGGATACTCCGAACGCTGTGGGTTCGCAAGTCCATGAGCCAGATCGAGCTGGCCCGACATCTGGGAATTACCAAGTCGACTGTCTCCAAACTGGTCAATGAACTGTCCACGACGGGGATTATCTCCATCGTCTCCAAGGGTGACGCGGGACCTCTGGGCGGGCGAAAGCCGGTCTTCCTCTCGCTGAATCCAGACTACGGTGCAGTCCTGGGGGTTGAGATCCAGACCGATTTCTACGTTGCCGTTGTGATCAACCTGCACGGCAAGATTCTGTACACGGTGAAGCGGGAGTTCAACCTGGAGTCCCAGACAATTGCGCAGGCGTTCTGCGGGATATACGAAAGCCTGCTCCCCGGTTTTCGTGAAATGGGGGTGCGGATCATCGGCGCGGCGATCGGGTGCAGCGGGATCATCAACCCCCACAGCGGGATCGTCTACCAGTCGAACCCTCTGAACCTGAGTGAGCCGGAACACATCTACGCAGAGCTGGACAGCTCCCTGGACATACCGGTTCTCATCGAGAACGACGCCAACTGCGGCGCCTGGGGGGAGATCGCCTTCGGCCGGCTCCACGAGGGAACCCGCGATTTCATCTATATCCTCGGGGAGACCCGCAATAACAAGGCGATCGACGCGGAGTACCGGGGAATCGCCATCGGAACGGCCATCGTCTTCGACCACAAGGTCCGGTACGGACGGGACTTCTCCGCCGGTGAGTTCCAGAGCGTCTTTCGCAGCGGTGAATATCTTAACCAGTTCAACATCACCGACGAAGAGGCGGGCATCTACGAGGACGACGAGACGCTCTTTCGCACCGTTGCCCGGGAGCTCTCAAAGAACGTCGCCTTCGTCGTCAACATCCTCAACCTGACCGACGTCATCCTGGGGGGACGTATCGAGTACCACCCCGAAATCATCGCGGTGATGCAGGAGGAGATCTACCGCAACTGGTCCTACGACTCTCCGACACAGGTACACGTCCGTTTCAGCGATCTGCAGGAACAGACGGTAGCTTACGGAGCGGCGGGGATGTTTCTGGAGCAGCTGTTCTCATTGCCGGACGTCTCGGCGTCCAAGAAACAACGCGGGGGGAACGTCCTGAGGGAGCGGGCAGCCCGGGCAACCGAGTTCACCATGGAAGCGATCTGATCAGCGCAAAGGCTGTTTTAAGCGGGATACACGCGCACTCACTGAAGGCACGCCGGGAGTTGTTGCCGCACATCGTCAGCGATCAACCTGGCGAGCCGGTGATCATCGCGGGTCCCGTGTGCGTTCCTTTGGGCTGATTGACCCGTCGGTTCCAAGGTTGTAATCTTCGTTTATGAGCATGACGGCAGCGAATATTGTTACAGAGGCGCTGTCTCTTTCCCCGCAAGCACGTGCGTTCGTGGCTGAGCGCCTCCTGGAAAGCCTTGACGTCGCTCCCGGCGGTGATCTTTCTCCGGCGTGGCGTGACGAGATTCGCAAGCGGTGCCAGGAAATGGACGGAGGGGCAGTCGAGCTTCGTGAGGCGGCCGACGTCTTTGCCGAGGCTTACACGGCACTTTCATGAAGCCCGTTCGCTTCCATCCCGAGGCTGAATCGGAGATGGTCGACGCGGCGTTGTGGTACGAGTCGCAACAAGAGGGGCTTGGAAAGCGCTTTCTAACCTCCGTGCAGGACGCCCTCAACAGGATAGAACTTAATCCTGAGTTGTATCCGATTGTCGAAGGTGATGTTCGCCGGTGTCTTACCAGGATCTTTCCGTATGGCGTTCTCTTCCGCATCGAACTTGATTTCGTCGCGGTCATGGCTGTGATGCATCTCCACCGGGATCCGGACTACTGGAAGACCCGAAGGTCTGAACAGCCGACTTCTACGGACGACGAGGATACTACCACGGAGCCGTAGAATCCCGCCTCTGATGAGCTGCTCCCGAAGGGAGACAGCTTGAAATTGTTGTTAGACGCTTTTTCACATTCCTAAAAGTACTCTAATGCCCTCTTCCACTACTCTGAAGACTCTCTTTTCAATTCTCGAAATCCTTTCAGTGAGTCTTGCTCGATCGATTGAAGCAATCAGTGAAGTGACCAGCACCGGCAGGAGGGAAGCGTTGCCGGCACCAGATATGTACCCACCAGATCACACGCCAGAGCTTCCAGCTGTTTGAGGTACGTGCTCGTTGTAGGGGCCCGCGGCGATGCCGTGATTCACACGGAGGCGGTCTGGTCCACGCCAGCGATTACGGGCGGGTTCGTCTGACCCCGGAAAAGTCGACGATGGTGCCCCGCTGCTCCGCGGTGAGGGTGCGCTCCCGGGTATTGGTGCTGTCGGTGTCGCGGTTTTCCACCAGGAGCACGCTGGCATCCACACTGGGGGTGTGGGAGTGCCACACCCCGCGGCGCACGTTGTAGATCCGGCCGGGCTGCATGTCGATGCAGTGAATGGCAACTGTGTGCTCCGGCCGGGCGGGGTCGGTCTCGCCGATGTAGAGCAGACAGTGCCCCCGAAGCAGCACAAACACCTCGTCGGTCTGGTCATGACAGTGAAGCGCACAGATGTTTTCGGGGTTCAGCTCGGGGTGATGGTTGAGAACCGCCACCCGCCACGCCCCGTAGTCGATAACCGGGGCGTACCCGGCGCCAGTGTATTCCTTTTGCTGCACCAGGTCTTCAAGTGCCATAGGTCGCTCCTGTCCGTGCTCTTCCCAGCTGCACCTGGACCACCACGTCCCCGGCAGGGATGCGTGCCGCCGGCAGGATCGCCGCGGATCCGTCCGCTTCGAAATCGGTAACGGTCCCGTTGATCAGCACCTCCTCGATCGCGTACTCCCCGGCGTCCAGCCCCTGGGGGTTGGCGTACTCCACGGTGAGCTGAGAGCCGCCGAAACAGGTCCTGACCGAGAGGGTCTTTCCGGCTCCCCACTGCCCGGCGGTGAGCTGCGGGGCCAGCACCAGGTCACCCCAGCGTCCCCGGACGCCGAACATCTGCGTCACCACCGTCAGCAGGTACCAGCTTGCCGACCCGGTGAGGTAACAGTATACCCCCCGGCCCTGCGGGTCGAAGTACTCCGGAAGCCCCGGGTACATCCGGGATCTCTGGAAGTCCTCCGCCGCGCTGTACATCATGGACATCACCTTCTCCGCGGTGACAGCTTCGCCGCGGGTGTACAGGGCGTAGGCGTACATCACCGCCATGTGGCTGAACATCGCGCCGTTCTCTTTGTGCCCGTAAGCGAATCCAAAGAGCCGCCCCAGGTCCAGTTTGACCTCGCCAAAGTCGGTATTCAGGCGGTATCCACCGATCGTCGGGTCCAGAAGATGGGCGTCCGCGGCGGCGATTACGCCCCTGACCTGCTCCGGGGTTGCGGCGCCGGACATCAGGGCAAAGACCTGGCCGGTCAGGGTCATCCGGACCCCGTCCGCAGATTCCCCCTCCACACGCCGACCGTGGTTATCGTAGTACCCGTTGAACCAGCCGGTACCGTCGGCGCTCTGGATCCACTCCTTCTCCCTGACCCGACGCAGAAGGTGCTCCCCCTTCTCCCTCAAGTCAGCCGCCAGGGATGCCACGTCGATCTCCGTCTTGTCCCCGCTGGGGCCACCCCGGGTAGCGGCAAAGAACGCAGCAGCCACCTGCCGTTTCGCCGCGGGGTCCTCGTAGTCGACGTCGGCTCCGCTGCAGCGGTCCAGAAGGAGCAACAGCTCCTCCGCCAGGACGAGGGGCAGCCCCGCCTGGTGCAGCCCCTCGGCGGCGTCGGCCAGCCAGAGCAGGTTTGACCCGTACAGGGTGGTGAAGGCGACGCTCTCGCCCGTCCCGTCGGCCATGTCCAGACCGTCGTTCCAGTCGGCACCCTCAAGGCGCAGACAGTTGTGGTCCCCCACATTGAAGAACGCCGACAGCTGCTGCAGCAGCATGTGTTCGTAGACGCTGCCGGTGCAGACCTCTCCTGCCCTGGTCGTCAGGCGGGTCTCCCCGGGTGCGGGGACGCGTTCGGTGGCCCGCGCCCACAGGGTGTCAGAGAAGTACTCCTGCTCCTCCGTGAGCAGCGGCAGGTCACCGGTCTGGTCAACGTACAGCTTCACCGTCAGCACCGGCCACGCCCCATGGTC
>SKHA01000061.1 GCA_007117185.1 Spirochaeta sp.
AAAAGAGCGGGTTCCCCGGGGGATATCCGATTGGGGATCCTCCGCTGCTTCGAGGTTGTCGCCGCCCTCGGTGGTGAGGAACAGCCCATACGGGACGTCTCCGCCTCCCTCGGTGCGCAGCGCCCTCAGGTCAACCTCCGGCGGAATAGCGGTCACCGTGGCCAGCGCCACCGGGGCGTTCGCGCCGTCAGGGGAGAAGGTAACCGCGTACAATCGGTCCGGTTCGATGAGTCGTTGAACCCGGAGAACCGCTCCGGTGTGGTCGACGAAACGATACAGTCCGGGGTCATCACCGGCACCATCCGCCTGCCAGCGGTAGACAACCGCCCCGCCCTGCACCATCGAGAGGGACGCAACGACGCTGTCGTCCAGCCCCGCCGCCCCGAGATGAATCGCCAGAGCGACTGCCACCAGGAACGAAAGATTCATCCTGCCAACCGCTTCACAACCTGCAGCAGTTTGTCCGAGTTGAAGGGTTTCACGATCCAGCCGGTGGCTCCAGCCTCTTTACCGGCGGCCATTTTTGACTCCTGCGATTCCGTTGTCAGCATGACCACCGGAGTGAACTTGTATGCCTCGATCTTGCGGATATTGGCTGTCAGCTCGATTCCGTCCATATTCGGCATGTTGACGTCGGTCACCACCAGATGGAAGGGCGACCCGTCCAGCTTGGTGAGTGCGTCAGCCCCGTCGACCGCCTGGACAACTTCGTACCCAGCCTGTTCCAGCACGTAGGAAACACTCTGCCTGACCGCTGCGGAATCATCTACAATCAAAAGTCGTTTTGCCATTACAGTACCTTCTTCTTCGAATTATCTCATTCTCCGGTATCGGCGGGCAAGTCGTAATTCCGCAGGATACCCATTACAGTTTCGTCATCCAGATCCTCATTTGCAAAGACGATGGGGGACAGATACAGGACGTCTCCCGAGTCGTCTCCTCTTTGCCCCGGAAACAACGCCGCCTGCAGCGCCTCAGACCCCAGCAACCGCGGTTGGAACGCCACGACTGCGGCGATCTCCCCCCGGCGCAGCTCATCAACCACCCTGCGGTGCGGGTCCATAGCCAGCACCACCAGTTCGCCGGTACGACCCAGCTCCCTGGCAACCGCCGTCACCGCCAGCGCCGCCGGCCCGTCCAGAGCGATCACCCCGGCTACGGACGGAGACCGTCCCAGCAGGTCAGGCAGAACCAGCGAGAGGTCATCCGGCGAGAGGGCAAGGCGAACGGGGATCTCCGGTGATGGACCGAGGACGCTGAGCGCGCCATCCCGGCGGCGCTCCAGATCCCGCCGGGACACTCCCGCCCCGCCGGTTCCCACAATTGCAATGGTCCGTTCCGGCAGCAGGTGCTGGATCCGTTGAGCCGCCAGCATCCCCGCCAGATAGTGGTCCGGTGCCACCATCGGGATCCCGGGGACAGCCACCTCTCCGATGACTGTCACCGAAACACCCCGCCGTTGCGCCGCGATCAGCTGCGGAGCCAGAGCCGCTGCGTCCAGAGGGGCCACCACCAGCGCCTGCACTCCCAGGGCCAGCGCCTGTTCAACCAGGTTGAGCTGCAGGTCCACCGCGTTTTGGTGAAACGGTTCCTGCCGCTGAATCAGATATCGCCGGGTAGCGTCCCCGGCGAAGGCCTCTTCCGCAGCGGTTCCCATTCCCTCCGCGACGGCACTCCAGAAGGGGTCATTCTGATCAGCCCCATAGCCGCTGACAAACCCCACCGGTACAATCTCGGGTACCGGTTCCGGAATCGACACCCCACCGGAGACAGGGGCGGCTTCTTCCGCTGGAATCCGAGGCTGCCGGGGTACCTCGGCACGCCCTGTCGCCGCCAGGTGAGCCACCGCGCCGATGAATACCGTCACCACCAGCGCCGTCGCACGCAGCGTCAAAGGGACCTCAGAATGTCCAGAAGCAGCCTCCAGGTTCGTTCTGTAGAGGGAATGCTCAGATGCTCTTCAGGGGTATGGGGACTCTTGAGATCCGGACCGAAGGAGATCATGTCCATCTCACCCACCTTGTCGCGAATAACACCGCATTCCAGCCCCGCGTGAAATGCCCCCACATCCGCCTCCGTCCCGAAGAGCTTCTGATAGCTCTGCCGGGCAACATCCAGTAGCGGGCTGGTCATTGCGGGGGTCCACGACGGATAGCGTTCTCCCTGGCGCACCGCCGCTCCGGCCAGCCGTCCTGCCGCGGCAACCTTGTCTCCGGCCCAGTTTATCAGCTCGGCCCGACTGGAACGCTGGCTGGTGAGGATCTCCACCCCGTCCCTGCCAGTCCTTACCGCAGCCAGGTTGCTTGATGTCTCCACCAGCCCCGGCACTGCGGCGCTCATTCCCAGGACACCGTTGGGGAGGGTGGTGAGCAGATCCACCAGGGCAGCGGTTGACCCCGCTCCCAGAACCAGCTCCGGAACGACCGCTTCCTCCCATGTGAGCGCCACGTCGGGGTCGCGTTCCAACAGCTCGGCCCGAAAAACATCTGCCATGCCCGCCAGCGCGGTCTCTACCGCCGCAGCATCCCCTGCGGGCACCACCACCACTACCCGAGCCTCCCGGGGGATGGCGTTGTGCTTGCCCCCGCCGTCGACCTCAGCGATGCGCAGCTCCGGCGAAACCCCGCGGAGCGTCATCAGTACGCGCGCGGTGAGGACAAGACTGTTGCCAAGCCCCAGGTGTATCTCCGCCCCGGAATGACCTCCGTGGAGCCCGGACAGCAGAATCTCCCGGGCTACACTCCCGGCGTCCGGGGTTACCCGCACCACCGGCAGCGTGAGGTAGGTATTCAGTCCGCCAGCACAGCCGATACAGAAAAAACCCTCTTCCTCGCTGTCCAGGTTGATCATCGTCCTGCCGGTGATCAGCGTCGGATCAAGCTCCTTGGCCCCGGTCAGTCCGGACTCCTCGTCAACGGTGAAGAGGCATTCCAGAGGGCCCGTCGCCTCCTGTCCCTCCAGAAGAGCGAGCATCATCGCCACGGCGATTCCGTTGTCCGCACCCAGGGTGGTATCCATCGCCCTGAGCCACTGGCCATCCCGGCGCAGACGAATGCCCTGGCAATCGAAATCGTGGGTCACACCACGATTCTTCTCGCAGACCATATCCAGATGGCCTTGCAGCACCACCGTCGGTGCGGATTCTCTTCCCGGAGCAGGCTGGCGTCGAATCATCACATTTCCGGCAGTGTCCACCAGGTGTTCCAGCCCCCACTCCACGGCGAGTGAGACCACATGGTCCCGGATCGCCTGTTCCTTTCCGGAGCACCGCGGAATTGCGGCGATCGCTGCGAAGTGACGCCACACACTCTCAGGTTCCAGGTCTTTCAGCTCATCATTCATAGGGTAATTGTAGAACGAATCCACCGCATTGCCCAGTCGGTCCACACCCCATTCCGTACCCTTTTCCGGACCCCGACTTGTCCGCCCGCGACCGTTTCTGATATTATTACACTACTATGAAATTCGATTTTACGACGCGTGTGTTTGATAAGGAAAAGATCACCCTGGCCGGCACGGAAGAGTACATCGTTCGTGGCGGACGCCACCTGTTCAACCGTCTCCCTGACGCATTTCAGGGCATCCGGAAGATCGGTGTCATCGGCTGGGGAAGTCAGGGGCCCGCTCAGGCGCAGAACCTGAGGGATTCTCTGAAGGAGGCAGGCAGCCCCATCGTGGTGCAGGTTGGCCTCCGCAGTGGGTCAGCTTCGTGGAAGAGCGCCGAAGCCGCCGGTTTCACTGAGTCTGGGGGCACCCTGGGGGAGATGATGTCCGTCATCGCCGAGAGCGATCTGGTGCTGCTTTTGATCTCTGATGCCGCTCAGGCGGAACTGTACCAGGACGTATTCAAGGCGATGAAAAAGGGGGCCACCCTGGGACTTTCCCACGGATTCCTCCTGGGTCACCTGAAATCACAGGGTGAATCCTTTCCTGCGACGATGAACGTTATCGGGGTCTGTCCCAAGGGGATGGGGCCCAGTGTCCGCCGCCTGTATGAGCAGGGCCGCACAACCGACGGAGCGGGAATCAACAGCAGTTTCGCCGTTGAACAGGACATCGACGGCAAAGCCACCGACTACGCCATCGGTTGGGCCGTTGCTCTGGGAGCACCGTTCTCCTTTATGACATCCCTGGAGATGGAGTACCGCTCGGACATCTACGGTGAGCGAGGCATCCTGCTGGGTGCCGTTCACGGGATTGTTGAGGCGTTGTACCGCCGCTACGTGGAACAGGGTATGTCCACCGAACAGGCGTTCAACGAGACGGTGGAGAGCGTCACCGGGCCGATCTCCGAACTGGTTTCCCATAAGGGCATTCGGGCGGTATACGATTCCCTCTCCGGCGAGGATCGGCAGACCTTCGAGATCGCCTACAGCGCCGCCTACAACCCCGCTCGGGAGATCCTCCAGGAGATCTACGACGAGGTGGCCAGCGGCAATGAACTGCGCTCGGTTATTCTGGCCGGGGAGCGCATGAAGACCTACCCCTTCGAGACGATCGACAACACCCCCATGTGGAAGGTTGGGGCCCAGGTGCGGGCACAGCGCTCCCCCGGGGGAACACCGCTGAACCCCTTCACCGCAGGAGTGTATCTGGCGACGATGATCGCCCAGATTGATGTCCTGAGCGCGGCTGGCCACGTCTACTCGGAGATCGTCAACGAGTCGGTGATCGAGGCGGTAGACAGCCTGAACCCGTACATGCACGCCCGGGGTGTCAGCTACATGGTGGATAACTGCTCCACCACCGCCCGGCTGGGAAGTCGCAAGTGGGCGCCGCGGTTTGATTACCTTCTCAACCAGCTGGCGTTCCCCAGGGTGGACGCCGGCGCGAAAGCGGATCCCGCTCTGATCGCTGCGTTCACCGATCACCGGGTACATTCGGCGGTGGAGACGCTGCTGCAGTACCGCCCCACTGTGGATATCGCCGTTCCGATGTAATGATCTGCCGGTAGGAACTACCGGTAGCGACCCGTGCAACGATGGTCGATCCGGGCCTTCAGGCGCCATGCCAGGGGCCCGGTCACCGTCCAGGGGCCACGGTACAGCAATCCGCGACCCGGCCCCAGATTCATCCCCTGCAGATACGGCCCCGTTCCGGTGAACCGGCGGAGCCCTTCCGCCGCCGCATGACCCTGTCGGGCACCTCCGGCACGAACCATGAGATTGTGAATCAGTACCGCCTGCTGCCGTACCGCAAAGACACCGACCCGCGGCAGCGGTGCCGGGGTAAACTCGGCGCAATCACCGACGGCAAAGATATCCTGATGCCCGACAACCTGCAGGAACTCATCCACCCGCAAGGCCCCGTCACCACTCAGGGGCAGGTTCAGCTCCCCCAGCACCGCCGGGGGAACGATCCCCGTTGCCAGGAGTACCACATCGGCGTCCAGTTCCTCTGCCTTCACCTGCTCCCCCAGGTGCAGGGTCACTCCCCGCTCAACCATAACCCGACGGAGATAGTTCATCCTGCCAGAGCGTTCCGGCAGCGCCGGGGCGAACCGGTGCGCGTACAGCGAAACACCCCCCCGGCACCCAGGCAGCGAAGCGACGTTGGCGGCAATTTCGATACCCCCGAAGCCGCCCCCGACAACGGCCACCCGAACCCCGGATGCCCGTTCACCCTGAAGGAGCGCGGCCACCGCCGCCAGATTACCCGTCGGTTTCACCGGGTGAATCGAACCGGAGAGACCCGCTGGAACGACGGTCTCACTGCCCAGGTTGAACGATACCAGGTCGTAGTGATGGGAACCGGTCAGGGCACATTGGATCGTCCTGCCCACCGGGTCCAGGGAAACGACCCGGTCCTGCAGAAAATCCGCGCCGGCCCGGTGGGCAAGCTCAGCTACCGGCAGAGACGCCTCAGCAGCACTCCAGCTGCCAGCCAGAATTCCCGGAGCCATTCCAGAGTAGATATGTTCTCTGTCCGGGGAGATCACCGTCAGGGAATGACCCGCATCGAGAAGGTCCGCTGCCTGCCTCAGCACCTCAACGTGACAGTGCCCTGCTCCGGCGAGGACGATTCTGGCCACGGTGACGGTGCCTCACCCACTGGCGAGAGCGGCGGCTTTCTCGACCATCAGTTTGTAAATGTTACCGAAAGCGTTGGCCCGGTTGGGGGTCAAAGAGGCCTTCAGATCGGTATCCCGGGCGAACTTCTCAACGGCGTCCCGGGTGCCGGTGACCACATCCTCAGGTGCCAGGCCGTTCATCGCGGAGACCAGGATGGAGAGATAGCCGCGAACCACGTGTGCATCCGAGACGCCACGGTAATGGACCCGACCGTCCTGGAGCTCCGCGGCGATGTACACGTTGCTGATGCACCCGTAGACGTAGTTTTCTTCGCACTTCTCCGGGTCATGGAGCCCTTCAAGCTCTTTGCCCAGATCGGTGAGCATCCGATACATCTCCAGGTTGTCCATCTCGCGCATCATCAGCAGTTCCGCTGTGATCTCCTGCAGGTACTCCTGCATCTGTTCAACACTCTTTTTCATGATTCCGTCCATCCCGTGGTTCCATCCTTGCGATCCTCCAGGCGGATGCCCGCTTCCGCCAGCTGATCCCGGATTGCGTCGGCGGTAGCGAAGTCCCGTCGTTCCCGGGCTTCCCGTCGCAACCGCAGGACCATCTCCATCACCGTCTCCAGAGCGGAGCCGCCTGCCTCACCTCCAGCCGCGCCGGCGGATCCGGCCGCTGCAGGTTGAAGTCCCAACACCTGCCGGGTGAAGCCGGTCATCCCCCGGGCGGCGGCATCCCGAACAACCCCCGGCGCATCCCGGTGTTCAGGACGCTGGACGAGGCGCCCCAGTTCGAAGAGCGCCGCGATGGTCCGCGGGGTATGAAAGTCTTCACTCATGGCGGCCCAGCACGCCTCGATCTGGTCGGCCACTGCGGTCCCGTGGGCACCCTCCTGACGGACCTCCTCCAGATCAGGACCCTGCGGGATCGCCTGGTGGTTGACCGCCTCGGTTGCCCTGACAGCCGCCTCAACTGCTGCCATCAGACGGTGGTATCCGCGCTCCGCCGCTTTCAGCGCCTCGTTTGAGAAATCAACGGTGCTGCGATAATGGGACTGGAGCATGAAGAAGCGCATTACCATCGGGTGGTACGGCTGCTCCAGGGCAGGGCTCTCACCGGAGTACATCTGTTCCAGGGTAATGAAGTTACCCAGACTCTTGGCCATCTTCTGACCCTTCACGGTGAGCATATTGCTGTGCAGCCAGTACCGGGCGGGGTCCGCTCCGAAGGCACCGTGATTCTGGGCGATCTCCGCTTCATGATGGGGAAACTGCAGATCCAACCCTCCCCCGTGAATGTCAAAGGTTTTGCCGAGATACTTGGTGCTCATGGTGGTGCACTCCAGGTGCCACCCGGGAAACCCCTCGCCCCACGGACTGGGCCAGCGCATAATATGCGACGGCTCAGCCCGCTTCCACAGCGCGAAATCCAGGCCACTGCGCTTGTCCCCGGAGCCGGCGGTGGCGCGGGTATTGGACAGAAGATCCTCAAAAACCTTCCCGGAGAGTTTTCCGTAGGGACTGCCAGCGGTGCCGGAGGAGCTGACGTATTTCTCAAGATCGAAGTAGACCGACCCGTCCTGCTCGTAAGCGAGACCCGCTGCGATGATGCGCTCCACCACCTGTATCTGCTCAATGATATGCCCGCTGGCGGTCGGCTCGATAGAAGGCGGCAGACAGTTCATCAGACGGATTCCGTCGTGATAGCTGAGGGTGTAGCGGTGGACAACCTCCATCGGTTCAACCCGCTCAAGGCGGGCCCGTTTGAGGATCTTGTCCTCCCCGGTTTCCGCCGTTTCGTCCTCAAGATGCCCTACATCGGTAATGTTGCGCACGTACCGCACCGAATAGCCCAGAACCCGGAGGTAGCGAAAGACGATATCAAACGCCAGCGCTGTCCGGGCGTGACCGAGGTGGGGGTCTCCGTACACGGTGGGGCCACAGACGTACATCCCCACGTTTGGAGGCGCCAGCGCGATAAAGCGCTCCCGGGAGCGGGTCAACGAATTATACACAAACAACGGGACGCGGTCGTACAGAGGTTGTTGATCCATAGTTGTCAAAACCTACTGCCCCGGCGTGGATTATACAAGGGCACCGCTGTCAACTGAGTTCGCTGAACCAGTCCTCGTCGAGAGACCCGGCGCCGAAAAAATTGATGCCGCTGATTGTATCCGAGACCATTTTGGGCATCCGCGAGAGAACCATCCGATGCCCCGGGCATCCCATGCGCGCGCAGACCAGAATCTTGTTCTCTCCTCCCGGCAACAGAAGTTCCACCGCCCTTGTGCACCCGCACCCTTCAACCTCGCAGACCGAGTCGACCATCAGGCTTTCCCGGGACTCGGGAACCGCCGCGTCGATAACCGGGTCGGCCCCGGAAAGGGTGGGCAGAAATCCGTAGAGCTTGGCGTGACTTCCCCAGTACGCATCCAGGAATATCGGCCCCACAGCGTCACGGATGGTCACCTGCATCATGATCGACGGCTCCCCATGAATTCGCACGTCGTCAGACATCAGCGACCGGCCGCTACGGCTGACCACATCCTCAATCACCAGAAACTCCCGGCCCTTCCGCTTGACCAGCTTGACACCCTCGGGAAGTTCCGAGAGGAACTCCACCGGTATCTGGTTGTGTATCAGTTTCATACCTCTGATTATAGAACAGATTTCGGCAAATTGCGTACATCGGTACTATCGTGCTATCGTTTATCCTGAGGTGGAACGGAATGCGATGCCCGAAATGTGAGTCCATGGAAGACCGGGTCATCGAGTCCCGGGCTCTCGCCGATGGGAGGACGATCCGCCGTCGTCGGGAATGTGAACGCTGCGGCTATCGGTTCACCTCGTACGAGCGGGTTGAAGAGAAACAGCTCATGGTCGTCAAGAAGAGCGGCAGTCGCCGGGAACCCTTTGACCGTGAGAAGCTCGAGAAGGGCCTTCAACAGGCCGTCCGCAAGCGCTCGGTCAGCCAGAGTCAGATTCTGACGATCATCGATGAACTGGAAGAGCAGGCCAACATGGAGGGGGCGGACAGCCGGGAGATCACCGCCGCCCGTCTGGGCGAGATGGTCCTGGATCGCCTGCATCGCCTCGATCAGGTAGCCTATATCCGTTTTGCGTCGGTGTATCGCAACTTC
>SKHA01000052.1 GCA_007117185.1 Spirochaeta sp.
CCGAAATGGACGAGTCACCGCGTCCTACGGGGTCAGGGGGTTACCCACCTCCTATTTTATCGCTCCTGACGGCAGGGTTGCCGGGATGATTGTAGGGATTCTGCCCTGGGACGACCCCGCAATCGTCTCACGGATGCGACAGGCAATCGAGCACTACCGGAGGTAACCAGCGTGGACACCAGCGTTTCATTTCTCCTGGCATTTTCAGCGGGGCTCATATCCTTTCTCTCACCCTGTGTGCTCCCGCTCATTCCCAGCTACATCTCCTTTATCAGTGGCGCCAGCTACGATGAGTTGCGTGGGGGCAGCACCCGGCGGGGCTTTATCCTCCTGCGGACAGCGTTCTTCGTTGCCGGTTTCAGTGTGGTCTTCATGGTGCTGGGGTTGCTCTTCTCGGGACCGGCGCTGCTATTCTCTCCGGCTCTGCAGTGGATCAACCTGGTCGCGGGGTTGATTGTTGTTCTCCTGGGCCTCAACATTCTCTTCGACCTTGTATCGCTCCTGCAATCGGAGAAACGGGTTCATCTGAAGAAGCGCCCCGGTAGCGTCGGAGGGGCCGCGGTGGCCGGGATGGCGTTCGGCGCCGGATGGAGTCCCTGTATCGGGCCCATTCTGGCGTCAATCCTCTTTCTGGCAGGCTCCTCAGGGGAGATGGGCCGGGCGGCTTCGCTCCTGCTGGTCTATTCTCTCGGGCTGGGGTTGCCCTTCCTGGCAGCAGGATTTGCCTTCGACCGGGTCTCGGGATATCTGGAACGGATTCGTCCGTGGATGGGTCGGATCAGGGTATTCAGCGGGCTCTTTCTGATCCTGATGGGGCTGCTGATCGCGTTTGGTCGCTTTCAGCAGCTCAACGGCATCCTGATCAGTGCAGGGATCCAACTGGAGGGATGGAGTACTGCCGACCCGGACCGGGCTCGATTAGTCTTCGGCGTGACCCTCACGGCGCTGGCCCTGGCCTATCCGGTGACTTCCCTGTTGAGAGGTCGCCTTTCCACCCTGCGCCCCGTTGCCACGACGTTTTCGGCAGTCCTGCTGGTGATAGCGTTGCTCCAGTGGTCCGGTGTGGTAGACCTGGGATTCGTTGTCAGTCAATGGTTGATGTTTCAGGGGATCTGACAATAATACGAGACGGTTTTTCAAAGGAGTAACGATGGATATAAAAGAACTGCTGCCACACCGGGATCCCTTCCTCTTTGTGGACACCCTTGAAGAGGTGTCAGAGCAGACGATTATCGGACTGAGAACCTTCACGGACAATGATACGTTCTTTGCCGGACACTTTCCCGAGTATCCGGTGGTTCCTGGGGTGGTTCTGGTGGAGAGTATGGCTCAGTGTGGCGGCGCCGGGGTGCGCCAGTCCGGTGTCCTGGGAGAAAACCTCTTCTTCCTGGCTACCGTCAACAATGTGAAGTTCAGGCGGCAGGTGCGTCCGGGTGACACCGTCCGCATGACCATCACCAATCAGCGTGTCACCGCCCGGATGATCCGCCAGTCCGGAGTAGCCACTGTGGGCGACGAAGTTGCCTGTGAAGCGGAGTGGATGTGCCTGGTAGGGCCTCCCCCGGCGTAAGCGGCCCCAGCCTCACCCGGCTGCAACCGGAGGACGCCGGTCCTGCTACTCCCGACGCAGGAAGGCGTCCCGAAAGCCCTGACTCCGCAGCATGAACAGCGCGGTACCCCGTTCGTCCGGTTCCAGCGGTCCCACCACGATCCGGTACACCGCGGTGTCCCGTTCCTGCTGGGAGAGGACTGACACCGGCAGGCCGGCGGTACCGTTCAGCCGTGTTACTGCGCGGCGGGCGCTCTCTTCGCTGGTCATGGCGGCAACCTGCACATAGTAGGCACCACGCTGCAATGACGCTACCAGCGGAAATGATGATTCCGGCGCCGGCGCAGCGGGCTGCTCAGCGGGTGGATCCGGCCGGGTTGGTTCCTCCGGTGACGTCGGCGTCTCCGGCACCGTTGCAGGGGCGGCGATCGCTTCACTCACTGGAGCCTCCGGAGCCTCTACAACCGGGACCTGCACCACAACATCGGTCTCCACCGGCTCTTCTGCCAGGAGGGGATCGGCTTCAGGATCCGGTATCTCCGGACTTCGAAATTCTGCCGGCTCCAATGTGAGCACCGCATCGTCAGGAATGCGGGTAGGTCCCGTTGCGATCTCCGGAGCCGCTACAACTGCCGGGGGCGCCGCCTCCACTACCTCCGGTTGCGCCGCCTCCAGGTCGACCTCGTCGCCCTCCTCCATCACATCCACCAGCGGAAGAGCCACCGTCGGGTCTGCTTCCGACTCGGATACGGGGCTCGGCTCCACGATCTGCATCGCCTCTGCAAGGGAAACCTCCGGAAGGGGCATGCGGGTCACCTCATCCGGCTGCGCCTGCGGCGGAAGTTCCACGATCTGCACCGGTCCATCGTCCCCGGCAATTGGCAGGGCCACGTTTGGATCAGATTCCTCCGGTCCGGCAGGCATCACCGCTACGATTTCAGGGGGGCGTATCCCCTCGGGATCAGGAAGAATCGCGGTAACGATAATTTCGTTGGGAAACGGCCGCGGCAGAGGATCCACCTCGATGACCATCGCCGCAGAAAGGTCCAGCAGCGGCAACTCCGCCACCACCGGTGAGTCGCCAGCAGGGGGCGGTGGAAGGAGGTCATCCACAGGGGAGCTCTCCAGGGGGGCTCGGCTCACCTGCTCGGATCCAAGAGTCTCCTCCATGGAGCGCAGGCGCTGCGCCAGAGGATCTATCGCTGTCTGTTCGGCCTGCGGGGTGGCGATCTCTACCGGGCTGACCACCGGAGCAGGGTCTGAGGGCACCTCTTGGGGAGTCTCTTCTGCAATTCGAGGCTCCTGAGGGATCTGCAAAACCACCGTCAGCGGCGCCAACCGTGGTGGAGAGACCATGGGCAGCGGCACATCCGGTGTATCCGGCTGTTCCGCCGGGGGTGTCACTGTGATGCGCAGTTCAGGGGTCACCGTAACCGCGGGGGCTTCACCGATAACCTCGGCGCTCTCCGGAGGAGTCGGGTCAGGGAGAGCCTCAGTGACGGAAATGACATCCTCCACCGGGGGGGACGGAGGTGACGGGGCAGACGCCAGGTCCTGAGGCTCTTCATCCAACCGGGGCGTTGCGGCCACCTGGACCGGCGGCGGCTCAGGTGCGGCTTCCGATGGGGGCTCCGGCGTCACCCCCGCTACGGCCGGGTTGACGATCGCCACGTTCGGATCGCCCAGGGTGGCTGCCGGGTTCACATCCGGGTCGGGGTGAAAGGGAAGATCCTGATTCGGATCGATGGTGGTCAGTCCGGGCATGCGTACCGGTTCAGCCCGTACTATGCCGCTGCGGTCCGGGCGAACCCCAAGCTCAGCAGCTGCCGCTTCGGAAAGGACCATGAACACCCCGGCTTCCTCCACCCGTCCGACAACGATGACCCGAACGCTCTCCCCGGTGCTGTTATTGGTGAGGTCAACCATCGTGTTCAAAGGGAAGGAGTTGGACGACGCGAAGTACCCACCGGGCGGGAACTCACCGTATCGACCCACTACAGCTGTGCCCTGCCAGTTGGACTGTCCCAGAACCGGGATCAACCCTGCGAGAATCAGGGCCGCCGCAAGAGCTGTCTTGAAAAAGGAAACTCCTCGCACTGTGATCATCATGCACCTCTAGGGTGTAGATCGGCAGATCAGGGCCCATCCCTTAGAGGTGATGGTAAAATGATCAGGACGGCATTGCGACGCTACAACCCGGGCTACTCCGGGAAGCTGACCAGAACCTTCAAAAACGCTTCCCCATATCGGGCCAGTTTCGCCTGCCCCACCCCGTGGCATTCCAGAAGGGAAGCCCGGTCCATGGGTCGGGTCGCGGCGATATCCCGGAGGGTCCTGTCGCTGAAGACCAGATACGGCGGTACACCCCGTTCCCGTGCGAGTTCCTTGCGCAGCTCCCTGAGCCGCTGGAACAGTGCCGTTGCTTCTGTGGTCTCCACCACCGTGCGTCGCGATGAAGCGGGCTTGTCCGGTCCTTCCACAGGCAGTCGAACCGCAACGTCTCCGGCGAGCACCGCCTTTCCTGTAGCGGTGAGGGAGTACCCACCGTGGCGTCCCCCGACGGCGGTGGCTCGTTGCAGGTGCCCCGCCGCTTCCAGGGCGCGGATCAGCGCCAGCCAGCGTGCCCGCGGCCAGTCCATGCCGACCCCAAAGGTCGGAAGCCGATGGTGACCGAGCTCCAGGACGCGGTCTGTCTCCGTACCGGTGACGATGTCCACCAGGTGGTGCCCTCCGAAACGCTGACCGGTGCGCACCGCCGCCGATAGAATCTTCCGGGCCTCCACGGTAGCGTCCTGCAGGGTCACCTCGCCGGTACAGACGTCGCACCCCCCGCAACCTTTCCTGCTATCGTCGAAGCCGTCACCGCCACCGGAGCCACCCCGGGTGTCCACCTTTTGCTGAAAGTGCTGCAGGAGCACCACCCGGCGGCAGACCGCTCCCTCGGCGTACCGCAGAACCTGCTGCAGCTGCGCCTCGGCGATGCTCCGCAACTCCCCATCCTCGATCCGCTCGATGAAGAAGCGCTGGGTCATGATGTCCTGGGGACCCCACAGCAGGAGCACCTCCGCGGGGTCTCCGTCGCGCCCGGCCCGTCCACTCTCCTGGTAGTACCCCTCGATACTTCGGGGCAGGTCTCCGTGAACGACCCAGCGCACGTTGGATTTATCTATTCCCATCCCGAAGGCAATCGTGGCAACCACCACCTGCAGCTGATCCCTGACAAACGCGTCCTGGGCGGCGGCACGCCGGGCATCGGGAAGGCCGGCATGGTACGCCGTCGCGGCGATCCCCGCCGCGGCCAGTTTGCCCGCAGTCTCTTCGGTGGCCTTGCGCGTAGCCCGGTAGACAATTCCGGCCTCGCCGGGATGCCGCTGAACAAACTCCAGGATCTGATCGATCCCCTTCTTCTTGCGTTCCACCCGATAGAACAGTTCCGGCCGGTCGAAGTTGCCCCGCACCAGAAGGGGCTCCCGCAGCTGCAGCTGGGTGACCACGTCCTGTTGAACTTCCTCGGTGGCGGTGGCGGTAAACGCCGCGATGGGTACCTGGGGGAACTCGGCGCGCAGACGATGGAGGGTCCGGTAGTCCCGGCGGAACTCGTGGCCCCACTCGGAGATGCAGTGCGCCTCATCGATAGCGAAGGCGCTGACCTGCAGCTCCTTCAGGCGCTGCAGAAACTCCTCCCGGGCCAGCCGCTCCGGAGAGACGTACAGCAGCCGCGCCTCCCCCCGGTAGAGCTGGCGCCAGGCAGCTCGCGCGTCTTCCTCGGAGAGGCTGCTGTTAAGCAGAACCGCGGCGATACCGTTCTCCCGGGCGCCGTCAACCTGATCCTTCATCAGGGCGATGAGTGGGCTCACCACCACAGTGAGACCGGTACGCACCAGCGCCGGCAGCTGATAACACAGAGATTTGCCGCCCCCGGTGGGGAGCGCCGCAAACAGATCCCTTCCCCCCAGGAAGGCGGCGACGATCTCTTTCTGGTGCGGCCGAAACGAGGAAAACCCGAAGTGCTGTGAGAGGGTGCGCTCCAGAGTCCGGCTCATCCGGTGAGCAACACTCCGCCAGTCGTCTGGTGAATGCGTTCCACCATGGTTGTCCGCCAGATCCACTCCTCGGGGATGCCCCTGTCGCCGCCGATGCCGTACATCCCGCCGGCCAGGGGCCCCAGCATGATCGCCCGGCCGCAATTATCGCCGCTGGCCAGGATGTTCATCCGGTTCGCCTCACGAAAGGTTGCGGTGTTTACCAGGATGTGGAGAACCAGGGGCACCGACATGTCCACGTGGCACGCCGCGCCGAACGTCTTGGTCGCACCGCGGATATCCAGCCCTTCCCAGTCCAGCGCCTGCCTGACCAATTGCTGCGCCTTCTCTCCCAGCAGGGGAAGCCGCTTCACTGCCAGCTCGTAAAGCGTCGCCGCCGGATTTTCCCCGGCGCCCTGAACGTACAGATCCCGCATGACATGAGCCAGAAACTGCGAGTACACCACCGCGGCGTCGTTGTTGTTGGTGATTCGCACCGCCTGTTCGACCATCCTGTCCAGCTCGTCACCCTCGTAGAAGTGCGCCAGCACCGCAGAACGGCTTAACGCAGGCATCTGGTCGTCGTCGGGGCCGAGACCACTGAGCTCGCCGGAAACAGCGTCGATCAGCCGGTCTGCTTCTGAGAGCTCCTGCGTGGACCATTGCTGCAGTTTCAGCGGCGTCCTCACCTGCTCTTTCAGCCCTTCCCGGTCAAACTCGAAGTAGTACCGTGAGATATAGTGAGCCGCCGAGGAGAGCCGCTCCGGCGGGAGGGTTGTCTCGGCATCCAGCACACGCTGCTGAATTTCCTTACCCAGGCGGGTGATGTTGTAGACAGTCTCGCGCATGGGGCCATCGGCGTAGCCCACGTATTCGCCGCCGGGACCGAAGTACTCCTGAAAGACCCGGATATAGGTGGCCCGGTCAAACCCCGCTTCGCTGACAGCCTGAAGCAGAACGTAGATGTATTCGCTGTAGTTGGACCCGTCCCCGGCATGACGGTGAGGATGGGCGAAGAACGCCGGGACGCCCTGGTAGTTCTCAGGGTCCGGTTCCAGAAACTCCGCGGTGTCTCCCGCGTTCTGGACGATCTGTTTGATTTTTCCCTGAGAGTAGATCCAGTGGACTCCCATTCCGCTGGCGTCAGCCACCAGGGTACCCAGTATTGCCGCCTTCACTCCGTGGTTGTTCTTCAAGACATTCATCGTCTGAAAGTACTCACGTGCCGTCTGAAAGACCACTGATCAACCGTCCCGGGCCAGGTCCAGGCTGATCCGGTTCCGGACACGGTCGACGTCAAGGACGTGAACCCGCACCGTCTGCTGAACCCGGAGAGCCCCTTCGATTTTACTCACGTGGACCAGCCCGTCCCGGTGTACCCCCACATCGACGAACGCGCCGAAGGCGGTGACGTTGGTGACCCGGCCGGGGAGGATCATCCCCACCGTCAGATCGTCGATGGTGTGGACGTTCTCATCGAAGGTGAAAAGCTCAAAGGATTCCCGGGGGTCCCGGCCGGGGCGCAGCAGTTCAGCCCGAATATCCTCAAGGGTGGGTATCCCCACCTCGTCGGTACAGTATCGGCGCAGCTCTATCGCCCCGCACAGCCCGTGGTTTCCCGGCAGATCCCCCACCGCCGCCCCCAGATCCGCGGCGATCTGTTCTACCAGGGGATACCGCTCTGGGTGAATTCCGCTGCTGTCCAAAGGGTGTTCCCCCCCGCGGACCCTCAGAAACCCTGCTGCCTGCTGAAAGGTCACCGCGCCTATTCCCGGGACGGAGGAGAGGGTGTTGCGGTTGCGGTAGGGGCCGTGTTTCTCCCGGTAGCCCACGATCGCCCGGGCGTTGGCGGCAGAGAGGCCCGAGACGTACTGCAGCAGCTCTGCGCTGGCGGTGTTCACCTCGGCACCAACGGCGTTTACACAGGAGCGGACGGTGTCCGCCAGGCGCCCGGCGAGGAGTTTCTGATCCAGGTCATGCTGGTACTGCCCCACCCCGATCGCCGCAGGGTCGATCTTGACCAGCTCCGCCAGGGGGTCCATGAGCCGCCGACCGATGGAGATCGCCCCGCGAACGGTGACATCCTGGTCGGGAAACTCCAGTCTGGCCACCTTTGAGGCGGAATACACCGACGCACCAGCTTCGTTGACCATGATCACCGGTATCCGTGTGCCGTCGGCACCCTCGGCCACCGCGTCGATGAGGAAGCCCTCGGCCTCGCGCCCGCCGGTCCCGTTGCCCACTGCCACCGCCTTGAGGCCCCAGGTGCTGATCAGGTGACGAACCGTCTCGGCGGCTTTCGTGGTTTCCTCCCGGGGGGGCAGCGGATAGATCGTGGTGTGGTGAAGGAGCGATCCCTGCGCGTCCAGACAGACCACCTTGCACCCCGTGCGAAACCCCGGGTCAACCGCCAGCAGGGGTACCTGTCCCAGCGGCGGGGCCATCAGGAGGTCCCTCAGGTTGCGGCTGAAGATCGCAGCAGCGGTCTCCTCCGCCTGGGTCCGCAGTTCGTGAATCAGCTCCGTCTCCAGGGACGGCGCCAGGAGCCGGCGGTAGGCATCCCGGGCCACCGCTTCCATGAACCGCCGCCGGCCGGCCGGGGGCGGCCCCGTGCGTACCTCCAGGGCGGCCACGCCGGATCGGTATACCTCTTCCATCGCCGCTTCCTCGTCGGGCAGGGCGTGAACCGAGAGGATCTTCTCGCGTCCCCCCCGAAGCACCGCAAGAACCCGGTGGGAGGGCGCCCGACGGGCCAACTCGGACCACTCGTAGTAGTCGCGGTACGTCTCGGTGGGGTCCTCCGGGGCAGACTTACCGGTGGTTCGGGCGCTGGAGAGCACTCCCCGCCGGCGGAACAGCTCCCGCAGGGCGCCCCGCAGCGCAGCAACCTCAGAGAGTTTTTCGGCGATGATGTCACCGGCTCCGGCCAGGGCACCGGCGGGATCGGGCTGTGTGGCGGCCAGCTGATAGGGGTCGTCGTCGCCACGAGCAAGGATCTTTTCCGCCAGCGGCTCGTAACCGGCCTCACGGGCCACTTGAGCCCTGGTGCGGCGGCGGGGGCGGTGCGGCAGGTACAGGTCTTCCAGCTCGGCCATCGTCCCGGCGGCGGTGAGAGCGCGCTCAAGCTCCGCTGTCAGCAGCTCCCGCTCCCGCAGCGATGCCAGGATCGAATCGCGCCGTTTGTTCAGCGCTGTCAGCTGCACCGCAACGTCGCGAATCCGTTCTATCTGCTCTTCGTCCAGAGACCCGGTGCGTTCCTTGCGGTATCTGGCGATGAAGGGGATGGTTGCGCCCTCTTCAAGAAGCTGAAGAACGGCGGTGATGCCCGACGCGGGCAACTGGGTGTGTAAAGCGATGGGCGAGGTAAGATCGGCGGTCATCCCGCCATGGTAGCCAAAATTAGCCCGTAGGGGAATCGAACCCCTGTTTCGGGAATGAGAATCCCGCGTCCTAGCCGCTAGACGAACAGGCCAATGTACTTCCCGGGGAGGACTTGAACCCCCACTGTCAGAGCCAGAATCTGATGTGCTACCAATTACACCACCGGGAACTGACAGAGCGCATACTA
>SKHA01000297.1 GCA_007117185.1 Spirochaeta sp.
CGCCCTCTGGAGAGTCCACAGCTGGCGGCTATCCGGGACAAGGTTGGCAGCCTGGGGATCGACGAGGATGATCTGGCCGGTATCGTCGCCGAGGCCCGACGTGCTTACGGTTCTTGATACGAATATTCTGATTTCGGCGTTGCTTTTCCGGGGAGAGAGATCCCGCATTCATCGGGCGATCAAGGAGGGGCGGCTTCAGCCATTGGTAACCCCGCCTGTGCTCAAGGAGTATCTGCGGGTCCTGGCGTACCCGAAGCTCGGACTGACGGAATCGGAAATCAGCTACCTGCTGGAGGAGGAGATCCGTCCCTGGTTCCGTCAGATCAGCCAGAGCGTCCCCGGCGACTCGTGGATAGCCGAAGACCCCAGTGACGACCACTTTGTAAACGCTGCTCGTGTGTACTCGGAAACATACCTGATCAGTGGCGACAGTCACATTCTCGAGGCGCGGGAACGTCTGCCTGTCCCTGTTCTGACTGCCCGGGAGCTTCTGGATCGCCTGACGGAGTGACGTGTGGTGCCAGCGTTCGTCTGCGCGGGTGTATGCGCCGCCGCAGCGCCGGGCTCATCGCATAAGCGATCCCGTCACCCAACTCGTACCGCTCCTCTTCCTTCGGTGGTTGCATAGCTCCATTATGCGGGGCGGCCGGCCGCGAGGCCACTGACGCCGCCCACTACTTCTGTTTCTCTTAGCCCGTTACCGCCGCCGTTACAGCGAGCAGTTGGTGGCGTTGCTGATCGAGTCGACGTTCCGGCGTAACTGTACCGGCGCGGCCAGGATTTCCGCCTCGGCGCGTTCCAGTGCCGCCGCCGCCGCCCGGATATCCGCGTAGTACCCCTCCACCGCGTCAAGCAGTTGCTCCAGGTCCGCGATGCCAGGTATCTGGGGCACCTGAATATTCAATCGACGCAGAATCGGGTCGATGATCCTATCCGCCGCCGCAGCGATCGCACCGGTGGTGGACGCCAATGCGTATTCCACCGAGTATGTCCCGGCTCCAGGCAGCGGGCGGGGAATGGAGAACTCCTGCTGGAGGGCGCGGGTTATGGAATCCGTCACTGAGCTGATCTGATCCAGTGGACGCATCACCGCTTCTACCCCGCGGCTGACGGTGCTGATGGTAGATACCCCCTGGGACAGCGTCTGCAGCGCCGAAGCCAGTTCCTGTTCCAGGGTGTTGATACGATCCAACCCGGACTGCAGATCGCCGATAGCTGTCTGCAGTTCCCGAATGTCGGACTGTACCTGCATCAGTGCGCCAACATCTGTCACCCGGTCCACGCAGGCGTTGAGGCTGGTGATCATGCGGTTGGCCGAGGTGAGGCTCCGCTCTACATCGCTCATCGCCGCCACGATGGTGTCCATGCGCTCTTTTGCGGTGGTCATCGCTGCCAATGCCGGCTCCAGCACCGGGTCCTGCAGCATGGAGGCCTTGTCGTTTACCGCTTCAACCGGGGTGTGGACCTGACGCACCGAGGTGCCCACCACGGAGAATACCGCACCAACCTTGGGTATTGACGCCATCGCCCGGGAAGCGGTACCGATGGCGGAAAGCTGACCTTCCAGCTGGTCGATCCGCTCGACGATGTTGTTCAGGTCGGCGATACCACGATAAGCGTTGTTTACCGCCCGGGAGAGGGTTGTGACCCGCTGGGAAGACTGGTCAAATCGGGTACGAATCGGACCAAGAACCTCGCCCATGGCAATCAATTCCTTGGAGACGATCAGCCGCTGAACAAAGAGGTCGGCGTCACGGTAGTCAAAGACCCACTCCTGAGCGGCGGTGAACGCGGCGATACCCGCATCAATCGCAGCGAGATCGCTTCGGTTGCCACTGACGCGGACGCCCTCCTGATAGTACGCCTCGGCAATGCGCTGCCGGACTCCCTGTTCCGCCACAACGGCGCGGTTGTACTGACCGTCCCACTGCAGAGCCTGCTCGTAGCTTTCGTGGGCGGCGATCATGTCCGGTATCCGACCAGAACGCTCCAGCTGCTGCCCCTGGTCGGTATAGAGCGACGCCAACCGTGTGCGGGCCCGGGGGATACCATCGTGAGCATCCTGGTTAGCCGGATTGAACACCAGAGATTCCTCGAACAGCCGTACCGCCTCGGTGACAGAGTCGATAGTATTCCGACGCTCCTGCTCCAGCGCCATCGCCAGGTAGACATCTGACAGCTCAAGGCTCAGAGCTTGGCGGCCCGCTTCGGCGGTGGCGTTGCCCGGTTCAAACCGCAGCGCCGCCTCGTAGGCGTGAAATCCCTGGAGTAGCCGCTGGGCATCCCGAAGGCCGTGCTGCATGGCTGCAAAGTCGATAAAGGCAGTCACGATCCGCTGGCGGTCCTGCTGTTGCTCTTCCGACCCTTCAACGGCAAACCGCGTGATCACCGCCCGCATGAGCGACTCCGCTGACTCGATCTCACCTTCCTGAATCCGGGCGACGCCGGCGTTGAAGAAACCCTCCCGGGCGGCGTTGCGCGCATCCTCCAGGTCTCCCCGGTGGTCTACGATTCGGGTACTCCATTCCCACCCCTTGATCAGGCCAAACAGGCGCTTATCCGCCACGATGGGCATTCCAATACGCTCCAGGTTTTCATAGAACGAAACCAGCTGCCCGTACATCACGAACCGGGCGGCTAACTCATCCGGTACGACGGTGTTTGCGGTGGATGAGAGGAAACCCCGCGCCTGGCTCAAGGCAGTGTCCGTGTTATCCCTCAAAAACGACTTCGCCGAGGTGAGATCGGGGTTCTCAAGCAGAGATTCCGTGGCCAGTACCAATGCCTCGATGGGTCGATTGTTGGACCAGGCTTCCTGCGCCAGGTTGAAGGTGTCCCGTCCGACGGTAGCACACCCTGCCAGCAGCGTTACGGTGATCAATACTGCCGCGAACCATGTCCCTCGTTTCATCCCCTGTACCCCCTTGGTTTGTAGTGAGGGGAAAAGGATAGAACCGAACCTTTAAACGAACCTTAAAGGGCCAGGAAAATATGTCACGTTCTCACTGCGGGTCAAAGAGCCGCCACCAGGCGTCACACTCCCCGGGTTCGCGCTGCCGCCTGGAGTCTACCCACTCCGGCGTAGCGGCCGCGGTGGTATGCACAACCCTGTTGATACGTTCCGGGTAGCGCGTGATCGCTACGACTTCCGATCGATCTTCCAGAACGCTATACTCTAGGATATCTTTCCCAGCTGGCCGAGAAAGAGGTCAGCGCTCCACAGATCCAGCGATGGTTGTTCCTGTTCCGGAACAAACCTCCGGACATCGTCGGCTGTGTCGCGACGAACGGAAAGTCATGGTAACGCAGCTCCGAGCCGCCTCCGTCCGGAGGGTTTACATCCACTTCGATCTTTACGCGGATCTTTCTCACAGGACCACCGGAAACGGCGTCAACTGGAAATCATGGTCGGGTTCTTTCAGAATAAAACTGAAATCCACCCTGAAACAAAGCCTGCCCGAAGAAACCGCTTATGAATCATGCGGATACTCATAGGCCGTACTCCCTTCGAAGCCCCGCGAGGAAGCGGAGAACCCGTTCGTTACGATAGCTTTCCATCGTCTCGTCCAGATCATCCATCGGAACGGAGGCGAGGTCGTCGGGGTCGATACACAGACTTCGTATCGCCGGATCCGGCGTCAACCATTCCTTACGATATACATACACGTAGTCCGCCAGCGCCTTGACGGGGGTAGCGATCAGCGCGACGTCACCGGTCGCGTCGTCGGACTCTCGGGTCACCGCCGCGTAGAATACGTTCTGTGGAACCCGGGAAAAACTGAACGTCCCTAACGGCGTCTGGAATGTTCTCGATTCTCCAGTACAGGTGCTGGTAACGGTATAGATCGCTTCGGGAATCCACCCGTGATGGCTCAGGGCGCTTTCGAGACTGACATGGGACGGTCCATAGACGTACTGTGCCAGATCCTCCGCAGTGATGCACGGGCGCGGATGAGCGGTGATCAGAATCTCAGTCAACGTCTGCATTTTTCTTCGGGGCGGTACGGCGTGAACGCGGTCCTGTTACGGGTTTCGCTGCGTCACTTCGGGTCAAACAACCGCCACCACGCGTGAAACTCCCCGGGTTCGCGCTGCCAGGTGGGGTCCACCCTGTCCGGATCCTGGCGGGTCGCGTCGACCCACGCCCCGTGGATCGCGGTATACGACTTGTTCTGACGGCCCTGATCGATGACCGTATCCCACCAGCGGGTGAAGGCGGGGCTCTCGGGTAAGGCGTCGTGGTGCAGTTCATCGACGACTTTCGGCTGGAGTCTCACGTCCTGGATCAGCATATCGTCGTGATCCCGAAAGAGATACCGAAACGCCAGCCGGAGGTGGGGCGCCAGATGCGCGCCCGTGGGGGGCACCACAAGGCCGGTGGGCACCGCCGCCAGAAACGGTGACGCCCAGGAGACAGAACCGGCAGTACGGCCGTTGTTGGCAACAAAAATGCTGATCAGGTCTTCGTAGAACTGCGCTTCCGTTGCCAGAACCTGCACTCGATCCGCGCAATAGGGGTGGAGCGATCGGCGCAGGAGCACGGTGCCGTCGTCGTCCCACTGACCATCGAAGCTGGCCAGGCTGACCGTCTCAACAGCTGGGCCGTTGGGGTTCACGAAGACCGCCGCAAAAAGACCGACGTGCTCCATGGCACGAAGCGCTGCCGGTTCAACCAGAATTGGCCCGGCCCCCGCTGCGTTTTGCCGGCGCCGTTCTACCGCCTGATCGAGCTCGGCCCGGGCGGCGATCACTATCTCCGGATTCTCTTTCCGTTGTGTCATGCAAACTCAGAAGCAAGAATCATGCCATGCACTTTTTGGGGCGGATGGGGCCGTTTTCGGCCCCATTTGGTAACAGATGTTACGTTCCACGAATACTGCGGAACGGTTGTTCCGTTGGGTATCACGATATACTTCTCCTGAAGTCATTGTGAGACCACAAGGGAACGCCGTCCATGGGTTGTTCCATTCATTTGACCGGGAATTTCTCCCGGGATTTTCTCCCGGCTACAACAGGGAGCCCGGCAGCGGCAGACAGGATGGCCTGCGCGCGGGTCTGCAGCTGGGAAGCGACGGCTTCGTCTCGTTCCTGCTGTACGGCTCCCGAGCCGAGTTGGGCATCAAGGCGAAGCTGGCGGTGGTCAATATCGACTATACCGACGGGGACGAGACGACAAGCTCGGACCAGTCGCTACTGGTTGGAGGCATCCACGGAGGTTTTCTGTTGGGCCCCGGCGGTGACGACGTTGATTTCGGTGTGGGGGCCGAATTCCGACTCGGCATCGGTCTGGCGGATCTGGAGTATGAGCCGTACGTACGCCTTGGCCCGCGGCTGTCGGCAAACTATCTGGTCCATCGCAACGTGCTGCTGTCGGGGATCCTGTACCCGATCTGGCTCTCCATAGAGGATATGAAGCAAGTCGGTGTGTCCTCTGTCATCGGCGAGATTCCCCACGCATCGGTAGCGTTTACGTTCCTCTTCTGAGAGAACCGCACCGGGTCACCAGCTGCAGAATATCCCGCCGGGACGAGCCGTAGCTGACGATGGCCACGTCCAGTCCAGCATCCGAGGCGAGGCGCAGCGCCCGCTCCATCGCCTCGAGGATCCAGCCGCGATCGTTCCCGAACACTCCGCCGCCCAGGGCGGTGAGATAGACCCGGTTGCTGCCGCCGCCGGCAGCGTTCAGCATCGCCGCACACAGCGTCGCCTCGTAGGAGGCCTCCAGGACCAGTCGGGCGAAGTCCGCCCACATCGAAGTGGGATGGCCGCCGTAGGCGACCGGCAGAGCGGAGCAGTACCCCTGCGAGACGGTGTGGGTGCAGCCCCGGATCGTAATCTGGGTGTTCCCCTGGATGCCGATCCGCAGCAGCTGCCGCAGCGCGTCCCTGTCTTCCTCGCTGGAAGATTGCAGGCGACGTGAGATCTCCTGGAGCCCTTCGTAAGTCGGCAGGGCGTAACCGTTTCGCATCTGCCACAGGTGGCCGTCGGCGTTCCCCAGGGCGGCTCCCAGATCGGCCAGGCAGTCGATCTGGTTGGCTGCGGACTGCCCGGTCTGCCCGTTTACCGGGGCGAAGTAGTTGCGGTAGATCGTTCCCGCTCCGGCGGCCACGGCGCAGGCCGGTCCCTGGGTGCGGTCGTGCTCGTAGATCCCCACCCCCTGCTCGGGAGTGACCCCCGGCGAGGCCATCTCCAGCAGGTTGAACTGGGAGGCAACCTGAAAGAGCGCCCCGGCGTTGCCTTCGTCGGCGTGCAGCTCCTGGACATCCCCCACTACCTCCCGCACCGTGGTTGTGGTGGTGCCAACCGCCTGGACCCGCTGTCGCAGTTCCCCCAGGGTGGGGGTTTCCAGGCTGCCCCAGACCAGGGTTGCCCCGTTTACCCGGGAGCGCAGCAGCGGCCCATCAACGGTGAGGTTGGCCCTGACCTGTTCCGGTGATTCTTCGGCAAAGCCGGTGAGCGCTTCAAACCACATCATTACCTCCCGTACCCGTACCGGGAAAAACCACCCGGAAACGTTCGCAGAGTACCGGCATCGTCTCTGCCGGCTCGCGCCGGATAGCAGCGCACTCCCGGGAGAAGAACCCCCAGTGGGCCTCCCGCCAGAACGACAGCGACCGGTCTCCCTCGCCCTCGTCCCGGGCAAACTGCTCATCCACCTCGTTGAAACGCCGGATGACGACTTCGGTGGTCTCGATGATGCACAGGGGATCTCCCGCCCAGTTGGTGATGACGCTCAGGTCCCCTGCCGCGGGCATCGGCTCCCCCTCCGCCTCGTAGCCCCAGACCAGGCTGCACGTTGCGGTCTTGATTCCCTGCTGCACCAGCGCACCCAGCTCATTCGCCGACTCTTCGTTGTCGCAGAAGGACCAGGAAGTATACGTGGAGGGAGGCGTGCCGGCACCGCCCTGCCGGGAAGCGAGGAACAGCTGCCAGAACGATTCGACGGTTTGTTGGGTTTCCTGACTCACGGGTTCATGATAGTCGAATCCGGGATGGCCCGCCAGTCTCAGGCCAGGGCCAGACCTCACAAAAACGCGAGCATTCCCGTCCCCAGCAGCACCGCTGTGGCACCACCCCACAGGCGCAAACTGGTGGTATCGATCGGCGTCTTTAAAACCAGCGGCGAGAGAATCAATATGGTTGGAATGTTCACCCGACCGAGGGCCGTCACGACGGCGATGGGAACGGTTGCGGTAGCGATATAACGAAACCACATCGCCAGGGCGATGGCCACCCCAGCCGCGATCTGCAGGACGTAGACTCGCCCCATTGTGGGCGCAGTGGCAGGTGCAGGGCTGTCGGGCAACACCGGCGACCGAAGTCGCTGTCCCAGACTGACCAGAAGATAAAAGAGAAGTGCCGTCAGAAATCCGATGAGCAGCCCCACCAGCGGCGGTGCGCCGGCCACCAACCCCGAACGAATGAACGCAGCGCTGATGGAGAACGATGCCGCAGCACCGATGCCGTAGAGCGGCGTTCCTTTGGCAACCTGCCCCTTGATCTGCTCCGTTGAGATCAGGGTCGCACCGGCCACGATCACCCCGATCGCCAGAATCCTGACCCCGGAAATCAACTCCCCGAGGACGATCCAGCCGACAATCGCGGCGAAGATCGGTACCGTCCCCACCAGAGCTCCCGTCCGGCCCGCGCCGACCCGCTTCTGCGAGAGGGAGATGAAGGTGAAACCCAGTACAAAGTGAAAGAACCCCGCAGCGGCGAAATAGATCAGCCCCAGCCCCGACAGCGACCAGGCAGCCGGTGGTCCCACCAGGAAGAATACCAGAAGAGCGATGGTAGCCACACAGGTGGTCAGCAGGGTCACCATCATCCTGGTCAGGGAAATCTTCAACCCCGCCAGGCGGTTGAACAGCTGGTAGATCGCGAAGAAAACCCCCGCCAGCAGAGCAAGCACGATGTCGGCGTTCATCAGAAATTTCTCCTTTGCCGTGGCGGCCCCACCGAAGCCCTCTGGACCAGCTGCGACGGCAGGTGGGTATGTTCCTCCGGTAGCGCCGTGTCCAAAACCATCTCCACGGCTCGAGCACCGATGTCGTACCGGGGAACCCGGACGCTGGTGAGCGCCGGGCGGGCGTAGGATGCTACGGTGGCGTCGCCGATACCGACAACGGATATGTCCTCCGGGATCGAGAACCCCTGGTCATGGATCGCGTGCATCGCCCCAATGGCGATCAGGTCGTTGGCGCAACACAGCGCGGTTGGGCACTCACCACACGCCAGCAGTCGTTGGCACGCGACGTAGCCGTCTTTCTCGGTGAACCCTTCGGTAATGACGTAATCCGGAATATACGGCAGGTCGTGCCGTTCCAGTGCCTCCCGGAACCCGGCGATGTGAGCCTGACTGGTAAGAACGGGAAACGGCCCAGTCACCAGGGCAATCCGCCGGTGACCCATCTCCAGAAAATGGTTCACCACCGACGCGGCGATGCCGCTGAAATCGGGGCTGACGCCGGGTATGTCCACACCCTGAGGGGCTGTCGCCACCAGGCGAAGCCCGAAGGTGGCGCTTCGTTCCAGCTGCTGCTGAATCAGGGTACGGTACTCGTCGGTATCAAAGCCACCACCGGTGAGCACGATGCCCCGCACGCGGTGCTTCCACAGATGCTCGTGAATCTCGAACTCGTTCACCGGGTTGCGGCCAGTGTCGCAGATGAACGACAGATGCCCCCTGGAAAGAGCCGCGTCGGTGGCGCCGCGGGCAATCTCACCGAAGTATGTGTTGGAAATATCCCGAACGACGATACCCACAACGGAGTTGAAGGTGCTGCGGAGACCCTGGGCTGCCGAGCTGGGAGTGTAGTTCAGCTGCTCAATCGCCTGGAGGATACGGGCTCGCAGCGCCTTCGAAACAGGATACCCGGTGTTGTTCATCACCCGGGAAACGGAGGTTACAGAGGTTTCTGCCAGTTCAGCCACATCTTCAATGGAAATTCGTTTCTTCACGATCATTCACCTTTTACCAATGCGGGCCGGAAAAACAAGCCATGGTCGAAATATTTTCGCTGACAGCTCCCAATACTGGGCGTCTTGTGACATAGAAAACGTTTGCTGTC
>SKHA01000228.1 GCA_007117185.1 Spirochaeta sp.
ATTTTTTTGAAGGGTGGTCCCGCGTCCCCACCCGGGACCTCTTCGACAACGCCTTCAAGGTGCAGTGGGAATTGTTCCTGCAGCACGTGGTGGACGACACACCCTTCCGCTGGAACCTGATAGAGGGAGCCAAAGGGGTGCAGCTGGCCGAGCTGGGCCTCAAGAGCTGGCAGGAGCGCCGCTGGCTGGATGTGCCGCCGCTGGGGTGATCCCCCGGCGACGCACCTCACCCGGAGATCAGCAGCAGCAGTCGAGACGTGATTTCTGCGAGGGAGTCCGTCCCGATCCTGCCGATGAACTCTATCCGGCGGGCCTTCCAATCAAGACTCTTCACCTGGTCGCTCAGCACCACCCCGCTGATCGGCCCTTCGTTCACTGCCACTTCGAAGGGATACCCTTTGACGCGGGAGGTCACCGGACAGAACAAAGCAAGACCAACCTTCGCGTTGTACGCCTTGCGGGAAACCACCAGCGCCGGTCTTCGACCCCGCTGCTCGTGACCCTGTTGTGGATCAAAATCAAGCCACACAAGGTCACCCTGTTCAGGGGCATAGCCGGGCGTCACCATTCCTCCAACCCGCTGGGGGCTCCCGTATCGGCAGACTCATGCAGGTTCTCTGCGGTTATCCCGGAGAGTAACGTTTCGAGGTCAAGACGTCGGGGAACCACAACAAGGGTGCCGTCGTGTTCGTAGACATCCACCGCGCTTCCGTTGCTGATATTGCATTCCCGCGCAAAGGGAGCCGGGATTCGTATTCCCAGGCTGTTGCCCCACTTCTGTACTACCGTTTTCATTTCAGCCCTCGGAGAAATAGTTTATACTATGTATATCCTTTCGACAACAATCCGATCGTCACTTCGCTGGTCAACTGAAGACACTTCCCGCTATCTTTTTGTTCTTTTTGAATGTATAATCGGTTGTATCGCAGGATTTTCGTTCAAATAATAAGGAGAACTACTAATGGCACGATACGATTTCATGAGCTTTGGCGAGGCCAACGTCCGCATGGCCCCTCCGGGGCACGACCGACTCGGGCAGGCGGAGGAGCTGCAGCTGGGCATCGCCGCGGCGGAGCTCAACTGCTGCGTCAATATTTCCAACCTGAGTACCCGACTGCTGCAGCCCCAGCTCAAGACCGGCTACGTCACCAAGCTGGTGGACTTCTGGACCGGGCGGTACATCATGCAGCGGGCCCGCTCCCACGGTGTGGACATGTCCAACGTGGTGGTGGAGGAGTACGACAAGATCGGTCGTACCCGCAACGGCCTGGCGTTCATTGAGGTCGGTATCGGCCCCCGCCCCAGCTTTCAGCTCTACGACCGGGGCCACTCGGCCCTCAGCAAGATCCAGCCCGGCGATATCGACTGGAAGAGAGTGCTGGACACCCGGTGGTTTCACACTACCGGCATTGTTACCGCCCTGGGAGAACACACCGCTACAGAGGTGGTAGCGGCGCTGAAAGCCGCCAAGGAGAACGGTGCCACCACCAGCTACGACCTGAACTACCGCCACACCCTCTGGAGCAAAGAGGACGCCCGCAGCGCGGCGGAGCAGATCATGCCCTACGTGGACGTGATCCTGGGCAACGAGGAAGACTTTGACACCATGCTGGGGATCAAAGCGGACCACACCGACGAGAACTACTCGTCCATCGACCCGGAGAACTACCGCTCTGTGGCGCAGCAGGTGATGACGGTGTATCCCCACATCCAGGCGGTGGGCACCTCCCTGCGGGAGGTGAAGAGCGCCCTGTTGAACAACTGGCAGACGGTGCTGATGACCCGTGACGGCTTCTTTGTCTCCCGCAAGTACGAAGACATCGAGATCTACGATCGCACCGGCGGCGGTGACAGCTTTGCCTCGGCGCTCATATGGGGGCTCCTGGAGGGCACCCCCGGGCAGGAGACGATCGACTTCGCCGCGGCGTACTCCGCCCTGTGCCACACCGTGCGCAACGACTGGAACATCATCACCACCGAAGAAGCGCGGGAGCTGATGCACGGCGGCAGCGCCCGGGTGAAGCGGTAGCCACCGGACCACCGGCGCCACAAAAAAAGGGCATGCACCGCGCCGAAGTGGCGCGCCGCATGCCCTGTACCGGCCGGCGGGGACAGACCCGCCGGGTGTCTTCCCCTACAGCAATGAGAGGAACGGCAGGTCGTGCTCCCCGACGAAGGCGTCGTCGAACCCCCGGGGGTGCTGGTATTCCACCAGCTGCCGGTCTGTGGGGTACACGTACTTCCCGCCCACCTGCCAGATAAACGGCTGAAACTGATACTGCAGCCGCCGGCGCTTCATCTCCCACAGAACCAGAATCTCCCGGGTGTCCGCCTGGAAGTTGGTCCAGATATCGTGGTGCACCGGAATCACAACCTTTGTATTGAGCGCTTCGGCCATGCGCAGGATGTCCACCGAGGTCATCTTGTCGGTGATTCCCCGGGGGTTCTCGCCGAAGGAACCGAGAGCCACGTCAATCTGGTGATCGTTGCCGTGTTTGGCGTAGTAGTTGGCGTAGTGGGAGTCTCCGCTGTGGTAGAGGTTGCCCCCGCTGGTCTTGAACAGATAGTTCACCGCCAGCTCGTCCATGTTCTGGGGCATCTTGTCCCGCAGGGTCACACCCTTGGGCGCGGTGACCAGGCAGGTGCGGTCGAAGGATTCCAGGGCGAGGATTTCCACGTCTTTCACCTTCACGCTGACCCCCGGACGCATCACCGTGCAGCGTTCCCTGGGAACGCCCCATTTGATCCACAGGTCAACGCACGCCTGCGGTCCGATGAAGGGCACCGATTTGTCGCAGTTCTGGAGCACCGCCGCGGCCACATTCACGTCGATGTGATCGCCGTGGTTGTGAGTGGCCAGGACCGCGTCGATCTCCCGTATGGCAAACGGGTCCAGCACGAAGACGCTGTTACGCCGGTTGGGCTGCAACTTCTGCACCCCCGCCATGCGCTGCATCTGGTGCTGGCTGGTCATCATGGGGTTGGACTTGGTGCGCTTGCCGCTGCCTACCCAGAAATCCACCGCGATATTGGTGGACCCCTCGCTCTTCAGCCAGATGCCGGTGCACCCGAGCCACCACATGGCGAACGTTCCCGGCTTGACCTCTTCCTGTTCGATCTCCTCGTTCAGCCAGGTGCCCCATTCGGGAAAGGTGTCCAGAATCCAGCTGTCGCGGGTGATGTCGTCAATTTTGCTCATCGTCTTTCCTCCGTGTGTTTCATATGCGTACGCGTGGCTTATGCGCCCCATCCAGCGCGGATCTCCCGGGAAAACTCCTGCGCCGCCGCGACGGGGTCTTTTGCTCCGTAGAGGGAGCGGCCGGCGATGAACGCCTTCACCGGGATCCCCCGGAACTGGCTCAGATCCTGCGGGGTGAGCCCCCCGGTTACCGAGACCACCAGCCCCATCTCCACCAGCCGGTTGATCTTCTGGAGGTCTGCTTCATCCCACCCCTTGCCGGCAGCCTGGGCGTCCCGCCCGCGGTGGTACACCGCCTGGGTCAGGCCGATATCCAGCCACTGCTGTGCGTGGTCAAAGGTCCAGTCGCCGTACAGCTCCACCTGCACATCCCGGTCAGCCCCGTAGGTTCTGGCCACCTTAAGGGCCGCCTCCATGGTGGGCACCGGGGCGCTGCAGATCACCGTCATCCAGGTTGCCCCGGCAGAGTACACCAGCTCGGCGGCAACGCCCCCGGCATCGGCAGCCTTCAGGTCCGCCAGCAGGATGTGGTCTGGCCAGCACGCCCGTACCGCCTGCACCGCTCGTACCCCCTCGGCGTAGCACAGGAGAGTACCAACCTCCAGCACGTCAACCTCGGGCCCCAGCAGGCGCGCCGACTCCAGCGCCCCGGGGGTGTCCAGGTGATCCAGGGCAACCTGTAATAATGGTCTGTTCATCGTCTTGTCTCCTTCATGGTGTGTGTCCTCATCCCTTCACCGCCCCTGCGGTCAGCCCCATGATCAGGCTCTTGGCAGCGGTAAAGGTGAAGATGAACGCCGGAACGGCGATAATGGTGGCGATAGCGGTGATGCGCCCCCACTCCGTACCGGTATCGGTGAGATACATCGAGATCGCCACCGGCAGGGTGCGGGTGAAGCGGTTGGTCAGGACCAGGCTCAGGATGAACTCGTTCCAGGCGATGCGGAAGGTGAAGATCGACGCCACCGCCAGACCCGGACCCACCAGGGGCAGGACAATTCTGGTGAACACAGTGAAGTCGTTACAGCCGTCGATTATTGCCGATTCCTCAAGCTCAAAGGGCAGCTCCATGATAAACGTCCGGAGCACCCAGATGTTGAAGGGCAGGTTGAGGGCGGTGTAGACGATGATCAGCCCCACCCTGCTGGTGAGCCCCATCCGGTTGAACAGGGTGAACACCGGCACCGCCAGGATCACCTCGGGAATCATCTTCAGCATCAGGATACCTATGATGGAGACGGTGCGTCCCCCAAAGTGCCACCGCGCCAGGGCGTACGCCGCCAGGGAGCCGAGGGATACGCTGAGGGAGGTGGATATCGCCGCCACCAGCACGCTGTTTGTGAAGAAGCGCATAAAGTTGGACCCTACCAGAACATCGATATAGTTCTGAAAGGTGGGCACAAAGATCCACTGCGGGGGCAGCCGGAACGCATCCACGTCGAGCTTGAAGGAGGTGGAGAGCATCTCGTAGATGGGAAAGAATACCACCACCGCACCGGTGGCGATCACCACATACCGAAATGCCATGATCAGGGAGCGTCGCGTTGAAAGTGTCATCGGTTACCTCCCTTCCTGACGGACGGCGCGCCAGATCAGCACCCCGGAGAACGAAAAGACAACCAGAAGCAGTACAACCGCCACCGCAGACGCCAACCCCAGACGCTGGCTGGTGAACGCCGTCTTGTACAGGTGCAGCGAGAGCACTTCCGTGGACACCCCGGGACCGCCAAAAGTCATGTTGAAGATAACCACCAGACTTCGGAAGGAATCGATGAGGCGCAGTACCGCTGTGAGCCCCAGGATTGCGGCGATATACGGCAGTTTGATGGAGACCAGGGTCTGCAGATAGTTGGCGCCGTCCACCACCGAGGCCTCCATGAGGTCCTTCGGGACCCCCTGAAGTCCCGCCAGGACCAGCAGGAAGACAAAGGGCGTCCACTGCCACACGTCGGCTATGATGATGGAATACATCGCCATGTTGGGGTCCGAGAGCCACCCGACCGGAGAGATTCCCACCAGACTGAGAAACCAGTTGATCTTGCCGTAGCTGGGGTGATACATGAAGCGCCACATGATACCCACTACCACCGGGGCGATCATGATGGGCAGTACGTACAGGGTGCGGAAGAACCGCAGCCCCTTCACCTGATCACCTTCCAGCAGGAGTGCGAAGACGGTCCCCAGGATCAGCTCGATGATTACCACGCTGAGGCTGAACCGGATCGTGACAAGTATGCTCTGCCGGAAGTTCTCGCTGGCAAACAGTTCCGCGTAGTTCCGCAACCCTACGAAGGTGGGAGGCTGCCGAATTGCGCGCAGCTGCCATTCAAAGAAGCTGAGGCGCACGCTCTCCACAATGGGAAAGGTGAGGACCAGCAGCAGGACCGCCGCTGCGGGGGCCAGGAAGAAATAGGCGCTGTTGCGACGACCGGGAATACCGCGTCGGCTCATGGGATGCTCCTTACCGGGGGGAATGCGTGCCGGGACACGCGATCAGACAGAGGCGCGAGGGCGGCGACACGGGTTCCCGTGCCGCCGCCGCCCTGCCGTTTATACAAACCTTTCAGTCTCAGTCCAGATACCCGGCGCGAACCATCACCTGACGGATGGGTCCCATCACGTCGTTCATTGCCTGTTGCGGTGTCTTCTCCCGGGTAAGGGCCTGGTTGATGGCGATACCCAGCATGTTGTTGATCTCGCCCCATTCGGGGATGATCGGGCGCCAGTCGGGGTTGGCAACCTTCAGCTGCTCCGCCAGTACGGCAAACTCGGGATACTCCGCCTGGAGGGCAGGGTTATTCAAGGATGACATGCGGAAGGGTGCACCACCGGCCCGGATGATCTTCTCTTCCGTTTCCGGCATGGTCAGGAACTGCATCAGAAGAAACGCTGCTTCCGGGTTGCGGGAGTTGGCGGGGATAGCGATACCGAATCCACCGGTCTGCGAGAGGGGTGTGCGCGCGCTGGGGTGCAGGGCAAAACCGAGGTTTTCGTGCACGCGTGATACCCGGGGATTCTTGGCGGGACCGGCAAACACACTGGCGTCAAGGTAGATCGCCGCGTCTCCCTGGAGGAACGCCGCAAACTCTTCATCCTGGGTGAAGCCAACCATTCCGGGAGGGCCGTAATCCAGCATCTGGAGCATGAACTCGATCGTCTCAATAGCTTCGGGGCTGTTCACCACCGGTTCCCAGTTGTCATCGAAGACCCGGGCGCCAAAAGGTGATGCGTGAAGCAGCCATGCGTGGGTGGCGTGGTGACCCGATGCGGCACGCATGGTCAGGCCGTACACACCAGGAACTTCCTGGTACACCCGGCGGGCAGCTTCCGTAAGCTCCGCATAGGTCCGGGGAACGGGGATATTGTATTCGTCGAAGATGTCCGTGCGGTAGATCATGAAGCTGGTCTCGGAACCGAAGGGGACACCGTACAGCTCTGCACCGGGACCGTTGCGGTAGATGTTGTCACCACCGGCAATACCGGTTACTTCCACGTATCCGGGAACCAGATCATCGAAGTTGTATCCGGGGACTGCCAGCGAGGGGTTATCAAAAAAGGGCTGGAGAGGACGAATCATGCCACCCAGGGCATACTCTGCTTTCCACATGACAACCATGGAGATGAGGTCGTAGTCGCCCTGGGCGCGGCTCATTTCCAGTACCTGGCTGTCGTGCATGTTGAGATACTGCATCCGGTCCACCTCAACGGTGATGCCGGTGAGTTCTTCAAACTCCTCGATCACCCCGGCTTCAATCATGGCGTTGTAGTGCACGTGGTTGGGAAAGTTGAAAACCACCGTGGTTCCGGCGTAGCGCTGCCAGTCAAACTCACCGGTTGCAGCAGGCGCTGCGGCGGGTGCGGCCTCGCGGCCTCCACCGGCGAATGCCAGAGCAGCAGTAATCAGCAGCAGACAGAAAACAGAAAAGAATCGTGAAGATCTCATGGAATACCTCCTTGGAACATTTGCAGGCTGGCGCCTGTTCCATCACGGTACACCCGAAACACAAACCACGCAAGTTATTTTTTGCTATTTGTGTCTTTTCTGTGCGGCAATTACTTGTTTTTTGTTTGTTATGCCAGGATCACCGTTATTCCCCGGGATTCAAGCTCGGAACGAAACTCTGCGGGGCACTGTGTGTCGGTAATAAGGATGTCGATGGCGTTCAGCGGCGCCGAGACAAAGTTGGAGATGCGGCCAAGTTTGGTATGATCGGCGATCACGATCACCTTGCCCTGGGTGTTCTCGATCATCGCCTGGTTGATGGCGCACTCCTGATACACCGTGGTGGTAATGCCCCGATCGATGCTGATACCGTTGGTGCCCAGAACGGTGTAGTGGCTGTAGATGTCACGGATGGTGTTGAGGGCAAACTCCCCCACAAACGAGCGAGACTGCTCGCGATACTCGCCGCCGAGGTACATCACCTCCACGGCGGGATCGACAGTACACTGGATAGCTGCGGCGTTGTTGGTGATCACCTTCACCTGCTGCTGGTGCACAGCCCGAAGGAAGAAAAGGGCGGTGGAGCCGCTGTTCAGAAATACGATCTCGTGAGCACGCACCAGCTCCGCACACTTCTCACCAATGCGCTGTTTTTCCGCAACGTTTATGGTGCCTTTCTCGGCGAATCCGCTCTCCTGGAGAAAGTCCTTCCGCGCCGGGGTGGCGTTGGCGCCGCCGTGGGTCCGCAACAGCAGTCCCTTTTCGTTCAGGTAATCCAGGTCGCGCCGGATCGTCACATCGGAAACACCCAGATCCTGACTCAGATCCTCTACCCGGACAGAACCCTGCTCTTTCAGGGCGTCCAGGATGTGGAGGTGGCGGTTGTAGGCGATGGCTCGCACACTCATACGGCTGTTTCCGGCGGTACGGGTAAATCGTTCATGATACGTTCTATTTGCACGTTTTGCGCGTTTAGTATAGACCACGCCGCCGGGTCAGTTCAAGACGGGGTGGAGACTCCCCGCGCTGCCTCCCGCCAAGATCAACACCAAACCGGGAGAAACTTCCGGCCAAACTGGGTGTAACAACCCACATTCTGACGTTCAACCCGAATCCGGACACCCTGATGACCGACCTGGGACGCAATCTCGTAACGAACACCATCACGGAGGGATTGTTTCCCGACCAGGGTCAGTGATTACCCGTCTTTATTGCAGTTCTCGGTAGAAGACTAAGGGGCCGCCTCCGGCGGCAACACCGACTGGATGTACACCAGGTGGGTTGTGCCGTCGGTGGCTTCTGGTCTACGCCCAACCTGCCCCACGACGGTCCACCTGCTGACCACGACTTACCAAAAGGTTTGTAGGTGTGTCGGGGTGTCAGTCTTCCTGCTGCGGTTCCTTGCCTGATGCTTCTTCCGTTCCCAGCGCCTGGATTTCCTCGCTGGTCAGGCCGGTAGTCTCAACGATCAGCTCTGTGGGGAGCCCTTTTCTGAGCATGGCGCGCGCCACGTTCTGCAGACTCTCGGCGCGACCCGCTTCCCGGCCCTTCTCCAGACCCTTCTCCTCGCCCTCTTTCAACAACGCCTCTGCCATGGTCATTACGGTTTGACCTCCTTCTGTAAGATAATGCATTTCTTTGGTGGTCTCCAACAGTACCGGGGTGTTCTGCTTCGGGCTATGGCGAGTCATGTATTCCACCAGGAGATCCCGGGTCGCCTGATCCAGCGCGGGGTCCGATAGCGCCTGCAGCACCGCCCGGGCGGCATCGCGGGTCATGATGCGCAGAGTGTGTTTCAGGATGATGAAGAACGCCAGAGCCCGCGCCCCGATGCGGTACTCCCGGGGCTCCACCACCGCCAGGTCCAAAAGGCGGTACTCCAGGTCCGCCCA